>JAZNPJ010000213.1:0-8479 GCA_045589635.1 Clostridia bacterium | reverse complement strand
TATATTTTTGCATTTCCTCAGCGTCATCAGGGACACTGCTTACCTCAACTGATTTGATATCATCTAAAATATCCATGCCTCCGCTTATTCCCCACTCGCCAAGAAGTTTAATGGTATTTTTGTAGGATTTATGTATGTTATATGTTTCCTGTCTGTCCCACCAGAGTTTTTTATCTGTTATTTCCTCGCCCAACTTTGTTTTTGTTGGTATTCTGTACGATATTCTAACAGTAATTGCAGAATTTTTAGCATCATAGTCTTCGTATCTTGCTATGCTTATATCTTGCCTCATAGCATCTAAAAGCTTTGTTAAATCATCGCTTTCTACATGTTTTATATTATGGTCATATATGTATATCTGCACATCTTCAAAATGTTTTGGCGCATCTGACAGTATCGGAAATCTGTCTGCTTTAACTGACTCAATTTCCATAACTGAGGCATAAGGCTCATATATAGTCTCCTCACCTTTTATAAGTCTATAACCTCTTTTTAGTGTTTTACCATTCTTTAAGGTGTATTCTATAGGTTGATATGTATAATTCACGCCTGAGAGAATTTTTTTCTTGTCCAAAGTACTCTTATTCTCAATTATCGCCTCATGCAATTTTATTACTTTTTCTATATCCTCACCCGTAACTGTCGGATTGTGCATTTTATCATTATCTGCATACACCTCAACGCCTTCTATATATTGACCGCCCAAATGCATGTTGCTATTAACAACTTTTACGCTTTCTACATCTTCCATGCGAGGAATTCTATTCTCATAGCCTGTAATATCCAGTGCTGACAGAGCATATATAATGCAGATAAACACAGTATATATTGCAATGGGCTTTATAAATCCCTTTGGTTTAAAGGTTTTTTGAATTATCATTTTTGCCACTATAACACCTACTGCACCAAACGGAAGTGCAAACCACAGACTTTCAAAATCTGTAACTTCTCCGACATACATAAATCCGCAAAGACCAAAGCATATTGCAAGACCATATAAGAATACGGGATTTAGTTTCTTAAATGATACTACCATACCATAATTCTCAAGACTTCTCTTTTTATAGCAAATAAGTGAAGCTACAAGACATACAATTCCAATGGCAAGATATAATATTATTCCGTAATCTTTTATCATTGCCTCATAGTCCATATATAATTTTTCGGAAATTATGAACGGATTATTTACATCAAAACCATATAAATATACCTGACATATGTAGCAGTATACCATTTCACAAAATGGCACAATCAAAGCTATTGCATATGGTGCTACTATTGACGCCATAACATTGCCCGTTATTATAGATGCTAAAATTGATATGCACATAATAACAAAACAATACACTATAGATATGCCAAGCCACGCAAACACATCCGAAACCCTGTATAAAAATGCTACATTCTCTCTCATTGATAATAAAATTACAACATTTATTATAAGTGCAACCAATATAAGCGCAAAAGATGATATAAGATGCGATACAAACAGTCCGTCCCTCCTTGACGGAAGACTGTGCATTAAAGGCATTGCACTTTTATGATGTATATACGAAAATATTACTGCAGGTATCAGTACACAAAACATACATATGGGTATAAGAGATATACTCATTGTACTCGAAAACCGTGTCTGCACAAAGCTCATCGTTTCAAGCTCTTGTACATTATACCGCATACTTATTATAAACATTACTGAGGTTAAGAATATCATAAGTGCAAACAGAGCACCAAGGTACCAGTATCTTCTTAAATCTGATTTTATTATACTTACATTAACCAATGATTTCAAGCTCATATCCCAAACCTCCTAACTCATATATAAATATTTCCTCTAACGTTAATGGAATAACATCTAAAATAAGAGGATTATATTCCTTTATGGTTTCCTCAATCTTTTTGTAATTGCCTTTTACTATGAGCATTTCCACACTGCCCACTTTTTCGTGCTTTAATATTTCAATACACTCTAAAAGCTCTTGCGGTGCTCCACCATCAAAGGCAGTTTGTACCTTATGTATGTTACCCTTTACCTCGTCAAGTGCTTTTTCAATGGCTATTTTACCCTTGTGCATTATACCAACATGGTCGCACACATCCTCAAGCTCTCTTAAATTATGACTCGAAACAAGTACTGTTAAGCCTCTTTTTTCTACATCCGACAAAATCAAGCTCCAGACATTTCTCCTCATAACAGGGTCAAGTCCGTCAACGGGTTCATCAAGGAGCATAACATCGGGCATTGCACAAAGTCCAAGCCAGAATGCAACCTGCTTTTGCATTCCCTTTGAAAGTCTTCTTACACTTCTTTTTATGTCTATTTTAAACACATCCGCAAGCTGATAAAATCTTTCATCATTCCAATTTTTATATATTCCTCTATAAAAGCATGCCATATCCTTTATTGAATATCCCGGGAAAAAGTATAAATCATCACTTACGAATACTACTCTCTTTTTTATATCAACATTTTCAAAAACGTTTTCTCCGTCAATTTCAACTACACCGCTATCAGGCATATATACCCCTGCCATATGCTTTATTATTGTAGTTTTTCCCGCACCGTTAGGCCCCACAAGACCGTATACAGAACCTTTTTTTACATTTATATCAAGTCCGTCCAATGCAACAAAGTTATCAAACGTTTTTATAACATTCTTTACTTTAATCACTTACCTTACCTCCTTATAAACAGCTTCTATTTTTTGTATAATATCTTCTTTTGGGATTTTTAAAAATTTAGCATGTTTTAAAAGTAATTCAATTTCTTCTATTAAAACTTTGTTCTCGGTATTCTCCCTTATATGCGACCTTGTCGAAACAAAGCTCCCCTTTGCTCTTAATGAGTATATGTACCCATCTGATTCCAAATCCTTATATGCATGCTGTATTGTATTTGGATTTATTGAAAGCCTTTGAGCCATCTCCCTGACCGACGGAATCTGCTCATCTGCCTTTAATACTCCCGATATTATAAGTTCCTTAATTTTTTCTTTAATTTGCTCATATATCGGTCTGTGGTCGTATAAATCAAGCTGTATCATTTTCTGCCTCCTTTCTGTGTTATCTGTACTATAACTAATAATACAGCATTTTTTGTATTTTGTCAATAGATTTTTTAAAAATGTAACATATTTTTGATTTTTTCATATAATGATAGTATATAGGTAAAAAAAGGGAGTGAGGTACGTGATAAATGTATGCGCCTCGGGGTTCTCGAAAACACTCGGGCTTAGCGCTCTTGCATTCTGCACAGGAATGATATGCGGTCTGTTCTTTCCTATTGCAGTTGTGGCAGTTATAGAAACTCTGCTTTTAATTACATTTGGATATTTATGTTTGTTTAAGTGGTAGAAAGGTGGATAATTTATATGAAAATTAAAGTTTTTAAAATGCCAAAATTTTTAAGAGGGATAACAAAGGCAATATTTAAAATGTAGTACAAAAAAAGGAATGTAATTACTTACATTCCTTTTAAATTTCTTGTTATTAACCCTTAACTGATCCAACAGTAAGACCTCTTACGAAGTACTTCTGGAAGAACGGGAATACCAATAGGGCAGGTCCGGCAACAACCATTGCCATAGCCATACGTATAGTTTCACCCGGCACCTCTATACCGTCAAGCGAAATACCCATCTGCATATTTTGCTTTAATGTATTAAGGTCTTCCATTATCTTTTGTAGCAGGTACTGCAAGCTGTAAAGTTCTGGCTTTGTTATGTAGATAAGAGCTGTATTCCAGTCGTTCCATTTACCCAAGAACGTCATCAAAGCAACTGTTGCAATAACAGGCTTTGAAAGCGGAATAATCATTTGTGCATATATCTTATATTCCGAAGCACCGTCTATTGTTGCTGCCTCTACAATTTCGTTTGGAATATTCGCAAACTGTGTTCTCATCATAAATACATACCATGGGCTTATAAGCGTTGGTAAGATATATACCCATATTGTATCATTTAGGTGTAAAAACTTTGCAGTCAACAAATATGTTGGAACAAGTCCACCGCCAAACAGTGTTGTGAAGTACAGGAAGAAGTTTATTGCATTTCTGCCTCTAAGACTTTTTCTTGAAAGCGGATACGCTATCATACTCATCAATAATACTGACAACACCATAGAAGTAATTGAGAATATCGCAGTTACCTTATATGCGTTCAATATCTGTGTAGGATTTTTAAATATATACTGATATGCTGAAAAGTCAAATGGATTAGGCCATATCTGGTAACCAACTTTGGCAAGTGTATCAGGGTCAGAAAGTGATGCCGCTATCAACAACCAGAAGGGGAAAATAACCATCAAACAAAGTATTGACATTATGACAATTAAAACTATTTGAATTATTTTATTCTTTTTTTTCATTGTTTAATTTCCTCCCCTCTATTAGAATAAGCCGTAATCCGGATCTATCTTCTTAGACAACCAGTTAGTACCAAGAACCATAGCCATACCAACTAACGACTGCAACAAGCCAACCGCCGATGAAAGTCCATATGAGTTACCAATTCCTGAGCGGAATGTTCGGAATACATATGTATCGATAACGTTTGTTGTTTCGTATAAGTTACCGTTGGCACCGTCTTGTGTTACTGAATAGAACAAGCCGAAATCTGCACGGAATATACCGCCAATCTTAAGTATTGTTAACATTACTATAAGTGGCAATAAGAACGGAATAACTATATGCCATATTCTTTGCATCTTTGTTGCACCGTCTATTTCGGCAGCCTCAAAGAGCGAGGTATCTATACCCATCAGAGCCGCATAGTAGTAAATTGAGTCCATACCAACTGCTTTCCATACAAATGTAATGGTCAAAATTACAGGCCATGCTTTTGGCATCGAGTACCAGTCTATTGCCTCTACGCCAAAAAGTCCAAGTATTTGATTTAAATATCCATATGTTGGATTAAGTATTGCATATACCATATATGCAACAATAACCCATGACATAAAGTTTGGTGAAATCAATATTGTCTGGAACACCTTTGTTGCTTTTCTGCTTGTAATCTCAAACAGTGCTATACCAAGAGTAATTGCACATATAATACTAGTAATAATAAACAGGAAGTTGTTTCCAAGTGTATTTCTTATAAGTTGCCAGAATACATCTGACTTTACAAAGAACTCGAAGTTATTTAAGCCTACCCAAGGGCTTCCGAATATACCAAGGTTATATTTGTAGTTCTTGAATGCTATAATAATACCAAACATTGGTACGTATCTGAAAAGCAATTCAAGAAGAACAGGAATTAAACAAAGAGAATATAGTTGCCAGTCGCTCTTTGTAAGCTTTCTCTTTTTTGTTTTTACTGTTGTCTTTTTAATGGCAGCTTTTGTTTTGCTCTGCATAGACGCCATTTCTCCCCTCTCCAAAAACTAAACACAAGGGTTATAAAAACCCCTGTGTTCAGATTTTTATAATTTTAAATTAAATTATTTTGATGCCAAAAATTCATCGTATTGTCTTTGTAGCTCTTCCAATACCTTGTGTGCACCGGCTTTATCCATCTTCTCGCAGTACTCGTCATACCACTCTTCAGGATCAGCTGTTCCCTTTCTCTTTGCAGAATATTCTGCTGTAACGTTAGACATATTACCAATCTCTGTTGCTATCATAGAAGTATCAATAACAAAACCTAACATTGGTGATTTTTTAGCCTCATCGTTCATTTTTTCTGTTTGCTCCCAAACATCAAGAGGTTGACCTTCTGTAACATATGCATTAAATTGGTTACCATACTTCCACGCACCTGTAGATACACCTGCATAGCCTGAGCCTTCAATTTCCTTAACTGTACCGTCTTCGTTCTTTGTATAGTGTGTTCCCTCTATACCGAAGCAGATTAGGTTATATAGCTCTTTATTTGAGTTTATAAGCTTAATAAATTCAACTGCCTTTTTAGGGTTCTTTGTGTTTGCACCAACACCTATCATTGTTGCAAGCGGTGTTTCTCTTCCCATATATGGTTTAGACATAAAGATGTGTGATACTGGTGCATTGTATGTATTCATATCACTTATTTCCTGACCAGGCTTCCAGCTTGCGTTATTAAGTACGTAGGTTCTCTTACTTTCAGCTGTAACGCCTTCGTTTGTTAAGCTTGCTACATCTTTTCTGATGTAGCCTGCGTTATACCACTCACGTGCCTTTTTGTTTGCATACTGATATTCTTCTGTTTCGTAGTCAAGAACAAGCTTGTTGGAACCGTCATATGTCTTAAGTACAACATTGTTCATAAGTGGTTCCCAAAGTCCGGTTTCGTATGTAAATGGAAGCATAGTATATTTGTCAGGTCTTGCAGCCTTAATCTTTGCATGAACTTCGTCCATTCCGTCCATCCAAGCTTTATAATCTTCGAATGAGTCCATCTCAAATCTTGCTTGTGATAGAGCTTCTACATCTACGCCGATTTCTTCTGCCAAAGCTGTATCAATCGTAATAGTTGAAGGATGAGACATTACCTGAATATTTGGAATAGCATAAATCTTTCCGTCTATTCTTGCTGCGTCTAAGTAGTAATCTGCAACAACCTCGTTTAAGCCAACTTCTTCTACAAGCTCTGTTATATCATATAAGCCACCCATTTCAACTGCTGTCTGGTAGTTGTTTGCATAGCCTGTAAAGCATATATCATATGGCTCACCTGACGCCATCTTAAGTTGCATCTTGTTTTTGTAAGATGCTGAGTCTATGTATTGTAAATCAAGTGTAACACCTAATTCCTCTTGAATGATTTTATTAGCCTCTGCCATAACCAAATCATGGTCTGCCGGCTTATCACCAAGCTGAATCCATACTAATTCTCCGCCTTCTTCTGTGCCACCTTTATCGCAGCCGCTAAGGCCTACTGCTGCTGTAGCTGTTATTGCAAGTGCCGCAATAACTGAAACAAATCTTTTTAGTTTCATTTTTCTTCGTCCTTTCTTTGGAGGATATGCCCCACTTTATTTTTTTATTTTTCGTCAATTTGAACAAATTTGCCTATTTTTAATAAGTAATTTGCCAAACATAAACCTCATGTTGTTATTATACACAAAAAATGCCAACTTGTCAATACATTTCTCACAAAAAAATTGCATTTTTTTGTAAAATTTATCAGTAAAATAACAACTCGTTTTTGCACTTTTAACAATTATATGCTTTAGAATGGTCAAAATGCCTTACTTATGTGGTTTTTACAAAAAAGCAGGGGCGACCCTATGTGGTCTCCCGTTGGGGTTTTATGCAAATTAAATCGGGAGGGCATGGAAACCCTCCCCTACAATGTTGTATTACCATTTTATTTTCGTGGTTTTCGGTGTACAAAAAAATCCATTCCGAAAAACGGAATGGATTTTGTATGTGTTTTATAAATTATTCAGCAATGTCAGTAACAACGCCTGAACCAACTGTTCTACCACCCTCACGGATAGCGAATCTTAGACCCTTTTCGATAGCGATTGGAGTAATAAGTTCAACGTTCATCTTTACGTTATCGCCAGGCATACACATTTCAACACCCTCAGGTAGTGAAATAACACCTGTAACGTCTGTTGTTCTGAAATAGAACTGCGGTCTGTAGTTGTTGAAGAATGGAGTATGACGTCCGCCTTCTTCCTTTGTTAGTACGTAAACTTCACCAACAAACTTTGTGTGTGGTTGAATTGTACCAGGAGCTGCAAGAACTTGACCTCTTTGGATTTCTGTTCTTTGAACACCTCTTAGAAGTGCACCGATGTTATCACCAGCTTCTGCATAGTCAAGAAGCTTTCTGAACATTTCGATACCTGTAACAACAACTTGTCTCTTTTCGTCTGTAAGACCAACGATTTCAACTGTATCGTTAACGTTTAGTTGACCTCTTTCAACTCTACCTGTAGCAACTGTACCACGGCCTGTGATTGAGAAGATGTCCTCGATTGGCATTAGGAAAGGAAGGTCAGCCTTTCTTTCTGGTGTTGGGATGTATGCATCAACTTCTGCCATAAGGTCAAGTATGCACTTGTACTCTGGAGCGTTAGGATCTGTTGATGTTGATTCAAGAACTTGTAGACCTGAACCTGAAACGATTGGTGTATCATCTCCAGGGAATTCATACTCTGAAAGAAGTTCTCTGATTTCCATTTCAACTAGTTCAAGAAGCTCTGGGTCGTCAACCTGGTCAGCCTTGTTCATGAATACAACGATGTAAGGAACGCCAACCTGTCTTGAAAGAAGAATGTGCTCTCTTGTTTGAGGCATTGGACCGTCAGCAGCTGATACAACAAGGATAGCACCGTCCATTTGAGCAGCACCTGTGATCATGTTCTTAACGTAGTCAGCGTGTCCAGGACAGTCAACGTGAGCATAGTGACGTGAATCTGTTTCGTACTCAACGTGAGCTGTTGAAATTGTGATACCTCTTTCTCTTTCTTCTGGAGCTTTATCGATATTAGCGTAGTCTGTGAATTCAGCCTGACCTTTCATACCGAGAACTTTTGTGATAGCAGC
>JAZNPJ010000212.1:0-6397 GCA_045589635.1 Clostridia bacterium | reverse complement strand
CGTGGAACACTTATTGTGTGGGGACCAACTCCGAATTTTGCTTCAAGATGTTCAGCATGCATCAGTAGTCCTGCAAACTCGTACTTGTAAAGTTCAAGACCAAACAGTACACCAAGACCAACATCATCAATTCCCGCTTCCATAGCTCTGTCATGAGCTTCGGTGTGATATGCATAGTTACTTTTAGGTCCGGTTGGGTGTAAAGCTTTATAGCTTTCCTTATGATATGTTTCCTGAAACAGAATATATGTGCCAATGCCCGCCTCTTTTAATTTGCGGTAATTTCCCACGGTTGTTGCTGCAATGTTGACGTTAACTCTTCTTATTGCACCATTTTTGTGCTTAATGCTGTATATCGTATTTATACTTTCTATCAGATATTCCATGGTGTTATTTACGGGGTCTTCACCCATTTCGAGTGCAAGACGTTTATGCCCCATATCCTGTAGTGCAATAACCTCGGCTTTTATCTCATCTTGTGTGAGCTTTTTTCTTGTAATATGTTTGTTATGATAATGATACGGACAGTATACACAACCGTTTACACAGTAGTTAGAAAGGTAAAGTGGTGCGAACATAACTATTCTGTTACCGTAGAAATCCTTTTTAATCTGTTCTGCTAAATCGTACATCTGCTTTGTAATTTCCTCGTTTTCACAAGCAAGTAAAACAGATGCCTCTCTGTGCGAAAGCCCTTTTCTCTCGCGTGCCTTTTCTATGATGGATTGTGCAAGTTCTATGTTGTTTTTGTTTTCTTCTGCATATTCGAGAGTTTGCATAATTTCTTCGTGATTTATGAATTCTTCTGCTTTTAGTGATAGCTTATTATACATAAAAAAAGTCCCCTTTATTAGGTTATTTATATAGTTAACTCCAACATCAATTTTATCACAATGTAATAAAGATGTCAATTATTAAAGAAAAAAACATCTGTCTTTTTGTCGGTTTATAAATGCAGACAATGTATAAATTAGAAAAAAGGGTAAAAATAGACAAAAAACGCATATAACGACCATTTGTAATTTGTTATTTCACTTATTGACTTTGTTGTAATTGTATGATAAAATATAAAATTAAGTATACATAGAAAAGGACAGGAGGCGGACAGTAATGGCAAAGGTTGCAATAATGGGATTTGGCACTGTTGGAAGCGGTGTTTATGATATAATTGTTACAAATGATGATAGATTAAACCGTAACAGCGGCGAAGAAGTAGAAGTAAAATATATACTTGATATACGCGACTTTGATGACCATCCCCACAAAGAGATTTTTACCAAGGATTTTAACGATATTTTAAACGACAGCGAGGTTAGTGTGGTTGCTGAAGTAATGGGTGGACTTCACCCCGCTTACGAGTTTACAAAGAGCCTCTTAAAAGCTGGTAAAAGTGTTGTTACTTCAAATAAGGAGCTTGTGGCAACATATGGTACAGAGCTTTTACAAATTGCTGATGATAATAATGTAAATTATATGTTTGAGGCAAGTGTTGGCGGTGGAATTCCTATAATAAGACCATTACATCAGGATTTAACTGCAAACAAGATAGAAAAAATAGCAGGAATATTAAATGGTACCACAAACTATATTCTAAACGAAATGATTACCAAGGGCAAAGCATTTGAAGATGCTCTAAAAGATGCTCAGGATAATGGTTATGCAGAAAGAAATCCTGCTGCTGATATAGAAGGTCATGATGCGTGCAGAAAAATTGCTATTTTATCTTCACTTGCGTCAGGCTGTGAGGTTGACTATAACAACATAGAAACAGAGGGCATTGTTAATGTATCTCTTGATGATGTTAAGTATGCTGAGAGCATAAATGCAGTAATAAAGCTTATAGGATATTCGCAGTTTTTTGAAAATGGCAGAATTTATTCGGTTGTTGCACCGATGATTGTCCCTAAAGAAAAGCTTATTGCCAACGTAAACGGAGTTTTTAATGCAGTAATGGTACAAGGCAACTGCGTGGGCGAATTATTGTTCTATGGTGCGGGTGCAGGTAAGCTTCCAACTGCTTCGGCAGTAGTTGCAGATATAGTTGACAGTATAAAGCACAGAGAAAGAAGTAAAAAGATTTCGTGGAAAAAGCCGCAAGAGAATATTATGGCATTACCGCAGGACAAGTCTTTTGCATATTTTATAAGAAGTACATCAACATCTGATGAGATAGAAAGCGTATTTGGAGACGTAGAGTTTACAAAGAGTCTTATTGAAGGCGAGGTTGCTTTTGTTACTAAACAACTTACAAGTATTGAACTTGCTAAGAAAACTTTAGAGATAAATACAATATCTTCGTACAGGATTTTAGATTGATGCGTATAGAAGTTAAAGTCAGCGCAACAAGTGCAAATATGGGTGCAGGGTTTGATACATTAGGTATTGCACTCAATCTCTACAACAGAATAACAATAGAGGAAACAGAAAAAGGCCTCGAAATACGTAACTTTAATAAAGGCTATATACCGTGCGATGAACGCAATCTCATATACAGAGCTATGATGACACTGTTCGAGCATGTTGGATACAAACCAAAAGGACTAAGAATAACCCAAAATAGCGAAATACCCATGACACGTGGTCTTGGCAGCAGCAGTGCTTGCATTGTTGGCGGAATGCTTGGTGCAAATATTATATCGGGAAGAAAACTTGACTATAGCGAGATAGTAAACCTTGCAGCCCGTATGGAGGGACACCCGGACAATGTAGGTCCTGCAATTTATGGCGGATTTTGTGTTTCGCTTATGGAAGATGATAAAACAATCGTAAAGAGTGTAAAAATAAATCCGAATATCCGCTTTGCGCTTATGATACCTGATTATTTTGTATCAACAAGACATTCACGTACTGAACTTCCTCAAAATGTAAGTTTTGATGACGCGGTGTATAATATATCGCATGCCTCAATGCTTCAGGCAGCGTTTACAAGCGGTGATACGGAATGTTTAAGGTATGGTGTCAGGGATAAGCTTCATCAGCAGTATCGTAAAAGCAACATAGATGGTATGGACGATATTTTTAAAAAATCATATGAGCTTGGCTCGTGTGCGACATATTTAAGCGGTTCGGGACCGACAATACTCTCTGTAATTGATAAGGATTATGATTCCTTTAAAGAGGGTATGAGAATGTACTTTAAAGAACGCTCACAAAAGTGGGACTGCAAAATAGCAAAGATAAATAATGTAGGAAGTGTTGTAAGGGTGCTTCCGTAGAAAATTATATATAAATTTCGAAAGGAATGGTAAATATATGGGACTAATTGTTCAAAAATATGGTGGATCTTCAGTAAGAGATGCCGAGAGAGTAATGAATGTTGCAAGACGTGTTACAGAGACATATAGCAAAGGCAATAATGTAGTAGTTGTTGTTTCGGCACAAGGCGACACTACTGATGAGTTAATTGAAAAGGCAAAGGAAATAAATCCGTCAGCATCAAAGCGTGAGATGGATATGCTTTTATCATCAGGCGAACAGATGTCTGTTGCACTGTTGGCAATGGCAATAGAAAAGCTTGGTTTTCCTGTTATATCACTAACAGGCTGGCAGGCAGACGTTAAAACGGATACAAAGTACAGTGCTGCAAGAATTTCAAGAATAGGTGGAGAAAGAATAAGCTCAGAGCTTGATAAAAAGAGAATTGTTATTGTTGCAGGCTTTCAGGGTATAAACAAGTATGACGATATAACAACACTTGGCAGAGGCGGCTCTGATACTTCGGCTGTTGCATTAGCCGCTGCACTTCGTGCAGATATCTGCGAAATATACACAGACGTTGACGGTGTATATACAGCAGACCCGAGATTTGTAAAAAATGCATACAAACTAAATGATATTTCATATGATGAAATGCTGGAGCTTGCATCGTTGGGTGCAAACGTACTTCATAACAGAAGTGTAGAAATGGCAAAGAAATATAACGTAAAATTATCAGTAAGATCAAGCCTGAACTATAATGAGGGCACAGAGGTTAAGGAGGTAGACCAAGTGGAAAAGATGGTTGTAAGAGGTGTAACAAGAGATAATGACTGTGCAAGAATTGCACTTTGCGGTGTTGAGGATACACCGGGAAAGGCTTTCCAGGTTTTTAATATACTTGCAAAGCACAATATTGGAGTTGACTTAATAATTCAATCAATCGGTAACGGTGTAAAGAAAGATATAAGCTTTACAGTTACAGAGGGTGATTTGGACGAATCAATAAAATTATTAGAAGAAAACAACTCAATACTAAAGGTTGACGAAATTAAATCTACAAAGGATGTTTCGAAGGTATCTATTGTTGGTGCGGGTATGGTAAATAATACAGGTATTGCATCTACTATGTTCGAGGCACTTTCAAATGCGCATATAAACATAAGTATGATTGCTACTTCAGAAATAAAGATTTCAGTTCTTGTAGAACAAAAGGACGCTGAAAGAGCAGTTGTGGCTATACACGACAAATTTATGTTAAACTAAAAATTAAAAACAACGAGCTGTAAAAATGTACTTTTTGCAGCTCGATTTTGTAAAAAACAGTTTTTGCAACATAGCAGAAAGGAAAAACAATGGAGGATATCATTATTGGCAGAAACCCTGTTATAGAAGCATTAAAGGGTACAAGAACCATAGATAAAATTCTTATAAAAAAAGGTAAATATGAAGGTAGCATTGTTTCTGTTGTAAAAAAAGCAAAGGAAAACGGTATTATAATCCAGGAAGTTGAAAAGCAAAAACTCGACTATATAGCAAATGGAGAAAATCATCAGGGAGTTATAGCGTATGTAAGTGCTTATGAATATTCTTCTCTTGACGATGTATTTAACAAAGCACATCAAAAAGGTGAGGCGCCATTTATAATAATGTGCGATAAAATCACAGACCCGCATAATCTTGGTGCGATAATACGTACTGCAAATTGTTCGGGAGCGCACGGGGTAATAATTCCAAAGCGTAACAGTGCAACACTTAACAGTGTTGTTGCAAAAACCTCTGCCGGGGCAGTTGAATATACACCGGTTGTAAAGGTTACAAACCTTGCTGACACAATAGAAAATCTTAAAAAACGCGGTGTTTGGGTTGGTGCTGCGGATATGGACGGAGAAGATATGCACAAAACAAATCTTACGGGTGCGCTTTGCCTTGTTATAGGCTCTGAGGGCTCGGGTGTAAGTCGACTCGTTAAGGATAAGTGCGACTTTGTTGTAAGCATACCAATGCGTGGAGAAATCAACTCACTTAACGCTTCTGTGGCGGCAAGCGTTATAATGTATGAAGCACTAAGACAAAGAAAGGATTGATAAAATGAAAGCGGTTGTTACAGTTGTTGGAAAAGATAAAAAGGGAATTGTCGCAAGAATAAGCAATATATTATTTGAAAATGATTTTAATATTCTGGATTTATCACAAACAATAATGCAGGATATGTTTACAATGATTATGCTTGTTGAATGCGGCGATAATGCAGATGCACTAAAAAATCTTAATGATAAACTAAAAGCAGCAGGAAATGAGATGGAGCTATCCATTCATGTTCAGCGTGAGGAAATTTTTTCCTCGATGCACAGAATATAAAGGGAGAAAAACAATATGATAAATCATTTTGAAATTATAGAAACAATCAATATGATTGATAAAGAAAACCTTGATATACGAACTATTACAATGGGTATTTCTTTAAAAAGCTGTGCAGGTCCTGACATTGATACTGTCTGCGAAAAGGTATATAATAAAATTACAACATATGCAAAAGACCTTGTAAAAACTGGTGAGGATATAGAGGCTCAGTTTGGTATTCCTATAATAAATAAAAGAATATCGGTTACACCAATTTCAACATTGGTAGATGCACTTGATAACCCTACAGTTGAAAAAGCAGTAAAAATTGCAAAGACACTTGACAGGGCTGCAAAAAAGTGCGGTGTAAACTTTATAGGCGGTTACAGTGCCCTTGTGCATAAAGACTATACAATAGGTGAGAGAGTTTTAATTGAGTCTATTCCGTATGCACTTTCTCAGACAGACATTGTATGCTCGAGCGTAAACATAGGCTCAACCAGGGCAGGAATAAATATGGACGCCGTAAAGCAAATGGGTATTATCATAAAACAGGCTGCAGATTTAACAAAGGATACACAAGGCTTTGCCTGTGCCAAGCTTGTGGTATTCTGTAATGCGGTTGAAGATAATCCGTTTATGGCAGGAGCTTTTCTTGGCGAGGGTGAGGGCGAATGTGTAATAAACGTAGGTGTATCAGGTCCCGGTGTTGTAAAGTGTGCTTTAGAAAAGGTTAAAGGTGAGGACTTTGGTGTTGTTGCCGAAACAGTTAAAAAGACTGCGTTTAAGATAACAAGAATGGGACAGCTTGTTGCACAGGAGGCGTCAAGACGTCTTAATGTGCCTTTTGGAATAGTGG
>JAZNPJ010000211.1:0-4518 GCA_045589635.1 Clostridia bacterium | reverse complement strand
TGCTTACTGCTGCTGATTTTAATGATAGTCAGATTATTATCAAAAAAGGTAAAAAGGTATTCCACAGAGTAGTTACTGAATAAGAAAGAAAAAGCTAATTAAAAAAATGAGGCATTTTCCTCATTTTTTTAATAAAGAATTCAAATATATATAGTAAGGAGATTACAAATGGGAAAAGCGCTAATAATAGGAGCAGGCGGAGTTGCAAGTGTTGCAGTTCATAAATGTTGCCAGAACAGTGATGTTTTTGAGGAAATATGCATAGCATCAAGAACATTATCAAAATGCGAGGCTATAAAAAAACAGGTTGAGGGCGGAAAAACAAAGGTTTCGACTGCACAGGTAGATGCCAATGATGTTGATGCACTTATAAAGCTTATAAACGACTTTAAACCTGATATAGTTATGAATTTAGCACTTCCGTATCAGGATTTAACAATAATGGATGCATGTCTTGCAACAAAGACACACTATCTTGACACTGCAAATTACGAACCTGAGGATACTGCAAAGTTTGAGTATAAATGGCAGTGGGAATACAGAGAACGTTTTGAAAAGGCAGGTATAACTGCTGTTTTAGGCAGTGGATTTGACCCTGGTGTTACAGGAGTATTTTGCGCTTATGCACTAAAGCATGAGTTTGATGAAATAAACTATATCGATATCTTAGACTGTAATGGTGGAGACCATGGCTATCCTTTTGCAACAAACTTTAATCCCGAAATCAATATTCGTGAGGTAAGTGCAAAAGGAAGCTATATTGAAGACGGAAAATGGGTAGAAACAGAGCCTATGGAAATCAAACGTGTATATAACTTCAAGGGTGTGGGTGAAAAGGATATGTATCTTCTTCATCACGAGGAGTTGGAATCTCTTGCACAAAACATTACAGGTATCAAGAGAATACGATTCTTTATGACATTCGGTCAAAGCTATCTTACACATTTGAAATGTCTGGAAAATGTTGGTATGACTTCTATTGAGCCTATAGAATTTGAGGGCAAAAAGATTGTACCATTGCAATTCTTAAAGGCAGTTCTGCCTGACCCTGCGTCATTAGGACCAAGAACTGTTGGTAAAACAAACATTGGCTGTATATTTATAGGTAAAAAGGACGGAAAAGAAAAGACATATCAACTATATAATATATGCGACCATCAGGAATGTTATAAAGAGGTAGGCTCACAGGCAATTTCATATACAACAGGCGTGCCTGCGATGATTGGTGCGGCAATGGTGCTTACAGGTAAGTGGTGTAAGAGTGGCGTGTATAATGTAGAAGAATTTGACCCGGATCCATTCATGGAGGAATTAAACAAATTCGGACTTCCATGGGAAGAAGACTTTAACCCTGTATTGGTAGACTGATATGAAATTTAAAAATGAAGTAAACACTCCTGCATATGTTATAGATGAAAAAGCACTTATACAAAACTGTAAGGTACTCGAATATGTACAAAAAAAGACAGGCGCAAAGATAATGCTTGCGCAAAAGGCGTATTCAAACTATTCCACCTATCCGCTTTTGAGGAAATATCTTTGCGGAACATGTGCAAGCTCATTAAACGAGGCAAGACTTGGTGCAGAGGAATTTGGCGGTGAAGTACATATCTTCAGCGCAGCATATAAGGACAGTGAGTTTGATGAAATTGTGAAGCTTTGCGACCACATTGTATTTAACACTCCGTCTCAGATTAAAAAATTTTACAAAAGGGCAGACGGGAAGTCGTGCGGACTCAGAATAAATCCTGAGTATAGCGAAATAGAAACGGATCTTTATAATCCGTGTTTTAAACATTCACGACTTGGTACAACTATTGCTAATTTTGATGAGAGTATTTTGCCGCTCATTGATGGATTGCATTTTCATACAATGTGCGAGCAAAATTCTGATACGCTAAAGCGTACAATAGCGGCAGTTGAGGAAAAGTTTGGTAAGTATATGTACGATATGAAGTGGATAAACTTCGGCGGCGGTCATCATATAACACGCAAGAATTATGATGTTGATACTCTTATAGAATGTATTGAGTATGTTAAAAACAAATACAACGTAGAGGTGTATCTTGAACCCGGCGAGGCGGTTGCATTAAATGCGGGCTACTTTGTCTGTGAGGTACTTGATATATCAAACAACGAAATGGATTTAATAATTACTGATGGCAGTGCGGCTTGTCATATGCCGGATGTTTTGGAAATGCCATACCGCCCGGGTATTGTCGGTGCAGGTGAAGCGAATGAGCTTGAATATACGTATCGTATAGGTTCACAAAGCTGCCTTGCAGGTGATGTGATAGGAGACTATTCATTTAGTGTCCCTGTAAATATTGGGGACAGGTTAGTGTTTGAGGATATGGCAATTTACTCGATGGTAAAAAACAACACCTTTAACGGAATAAATCTCCCGTCAATATACATTTTAAAAGAGGATAATACACTTTCTCTTGTGCGTGAATTTGGCTATGAGGACTTTAAAAACAGACTATAAAGGAAAGGATAGATGAATTATGAATTTAGAAACAAAATGCGTTCAATCGGGATATAAACCCAAAAACGGTGAGGCACGTGTTTTGCCGATATATCAAAGTACAACCTTTAAGTATGATTCGTCAGACTATATGGGTAAGCTTTTTGATTTGGAAGAAGACGGATTTTTCTATACACGTCTTGCAAACCCGACAGTTGCAGCTGTTGAAGAAAAAATAAGCGACTTAGAGGGCGGAATAGGGGCTATGATGACGTCTGCCGGTCAGGCTGCAACTATGATGAGTGTTATGAATATTGCAAGCGCGGGCGACCATATTGTATGCTCTGCAGCAGTTTATGGCGGTACTTTTAATCTGCTTGCAGTTACTCTTAAAAAATTTGGTATAGACACAACATTTGTAAATCCGGATGATGATTTAGAGGAATTACAAAAAGCAATAAAGCCAAATACCAAGGCGGTTTTGGGAGAAACTATTGCAAATCCCGCACTTACAGTGCTTGATATAGAAAAGTTTGCAACACTTGCGCATACAAACGGTATTCCTCTTATTGTAGATAATACATTTGCAACACCAATTTTGTGTCGTCCTTTTGATTTTGGTGCAGATATTGTTATCCACTCAACATCAAAGTATCTTGACGGACATGCAGTTTCTCTTGGCGGTATCATTATTGACAGTGGTAACTTTGACTGGGCAAAATCAGGAAAGTTCCCTTGTATGACAGAGCCTGATGATTCGTATCATGGTGTTGTTTATACCGAGCACTTCGGAAAAGCTGCATTTATTGCAAAGGCAAGAGTTCAGCTTATGCGCGACATGGGTTCATCACCATCACCGCAAAATGCATTTTTACTAAATCTTGGTTTAGAAACTCTCCATTTAAGAATTATACGTCATAGCGAAAATGCACTTAAGGTTGCAAAATATCTCGAAAACCATCCATGTGTAGGTTGGGTTAACTATTCGGGATTGGAATCAAGTAAATACAATAGCTTAGCTAAAAAGTACTTATCGGGCGGCTCAAGCGGAGTTGTATCATTCGGTGTAAAAGGCGGCAGAGAAGCAGGTGTAAAATTCCTTGATTCTTTAAAACTTGCAGCCATTGTAACACATGTTGCTGATGCAAGAACATGTGCACTTCATCCTGCAAGTTCAACACACCGTCAAATGACTGATGAGCAGCTTGCTGAGTGTGGAATTGGTGCTGACCTTGTTCGTTTTAGTGTTGGTATCGAAAGTGCAGATGATATAATTGCAGATTTGGAACAGGCATTGAATAACACAAAATAATAAAAAATGTAGTTTGGATATATAAACCAAACTACATTTTTTGTTTTACCAACATTTTCAATGAATTAAAATTTTCCTTTTGCAGACAATAGGAGTGTAAACTTAGTTAAAAAGGAGAAAAAATACTATGAAAGCAACAGGAATTGTAAGAAGAATTGATGATTTGGGCAGAGTTGTTATACCAAAAGAAATAAGAAGAACTATGAGAATAAGGGTTGGCGACCCCCTTGAAATTTATACAGAAAAAGACGGAGAGGTAATATTTAAAAAATATTCGCCAATCGGAGAGTTGGGAGATTTTGCCTACAATTATGCAGAAACATTAGCCAAGGCGAGCGGCCACGGTGTTTGTATAACAGACCGCGACAGTGTAATTGCAGTATCAGGAATACCCAAAAAAGAGCTTATAGAAAAAAGAGTATCACCTGAACTTGAAAAGGTTATGGATGATAAGGAAAATATAAATTCAAAGTCAGATAAGAAAGTATCTGTCGCAGATGGAAATGACAAATACAGTGCAAGGGTTGTTTTTCCGATTGTGTCTGAGGGCGATACGATAGGCTCGGTTCTTTTTGTTATGAACGAAGACGAAAGACCGTCAGAAATAGAAACAAAACTTGCAGAAACTGCGGCAGGATTTTTGGGCAGACATATGGAAGGCTAAATAGTGGCAACTACTTCGTATATTTTGGAGGTAGTTGCTTTTTTATTAAATTATTCGTGTATTTATAACAAGTAA
>JAZNPJ010000210.1:0-4910 GCA_045589635.1 Clostridia bacterium | reverse complement strand
CTATTGAAAGTGAATCTGTTTCGTTTACAACTGCACCGTTTATTTTCATATATGGCGGATTACAGGTTATTTTATCAAATGAGGATTTTTCGAATATTGAAAATGCATCCTTTAAATCACCTTTTATTATCTCAATGCGGTCGTCTAATTTGTTATATAAAACACTTCTTTTTGCTACGTCTGCCATTATCTCTTGAATTTCAAGACCAAAAATATTGGGTGTTGTGGTTTTAGCACTCAAAAGCAGTGGTATAATACCTGTACCTGTGCACAAATCAAGCGTACGTTTTGATGCACTGTTCTTTGCAAAATCAGACAAAAGCACTGCATCAATACCGAACTTGAAACCATTTTTCTTTTGTATTATCATAAGACCGTTTTGAAGGTCATCTAAAATTTCATCTTCAAAAATCATATTTTTCCTATTCTGACCATCTGCCGCTTATACCGCAAGGTAAAACCAATCCTGATGCACTCATAGGCAACCCTATTTCGTCAGCGCTGACTTTACCGCCATAACGTTTTTTCAATGTCATTGTTAAAATATTCTTTAAAATCTCGGCACTAAGTCCTGTCGTATATGAGTTTATGAGGAAGAAGAGCGGGTTATCCGAAAGGATTTTTGTACATTCCTCAACAAGAGGAAACAGCTCGTCCTCTATCTTCCATACCTCACCCGACGGGCCTCTGCCATATGATGGGGGATCCATTATGATTGCATCATATTTGTTTTGGCGCCTGATTTCACGGGCAACAAACTTTTTAACATCATCGACAATATATCTTACACTTCTATCAGCAAGTCCCGATGAGATAACATTCTCCTTTGCCCATGTAACCATCCCCTTTGAAGCATCAACATGGCAAACAGATGCACCTGCCTCAAGTGCGGCAACTGTTGCACCGCCTGTATATGCAAATAGGTTAAGTACCTTTATTTCTCTTTTTGAATTTTTTATAAGCTCACTAAACCAATCCCAGTTAACTGCCTGTTCGGGGAATAAACCCGTATGCTTAAATCCCATAGGCTTTATATTAAAGGTCAGATTTTTATAGTTTATTGTCCACCTTTCGGGCAGTTTATTAACATATTCCCAATGTCCGCCACCCTTGTCGGAGCGGTGATACCACGCATCTGCCTTATCCCAGAGCTTTTTTTCAGATTTTATGTTCCATACCGCCTGTGGGTCAGGTCTGCGCAACAGATATTTACCCCAATATTCGAGTTTTTCACCATCAGCGCTGTCTATAAGCTTATAGTCTGTCCAGTTATCTGCCAAAAACATTTATTTGTTCCTTTCGTCATTTAATTGCATTTGCTCTTTCCATTGCTTCGTCAATATTATTGCAGAAATTCATCTTGCCCGCTTTATCATACAAGCCGGACTTTTTCATTGCACGCAAGGGTTGTTCATTTACGTGGGAGAATACAACTGTAATTCCTTTTTCGGCACATTTTTCAACAAGCTTGTTAAGTTGCCTTATAGCGTCCGTATCAATCGATGGTACTGCTCTCATACGAAGTATAATGCACTTTGTAAATGATTTAGGCTTAATCATGTTTATTTGATTAGAAACCGCAAAGAACAGTGGTCCGTTAAGTTCAAATACACTTATATGTTCAGGAACACTCATAAGTCTTTGTGTTTGTTCTTCGCTATCTTCCTTTACATATTTCCAGCTCTTTATACTTGCCTCTTCGCTTTGTCGTTTCATAAATAATATACAAGCACTAATAATTCCAATTTCAATAGCAACAACAAGGTCAAATATAACTGTCAATAAAAATGTTAGTACTAAAACAAGAATATCGCTCTTTGGTGATTCTTTTATAAGTGCAACAAACTGACGCCACTGACACATATTATATGCAACACTTATCAGTATTGCAGCTATTGTTGGCATTGGAATAAACGCGGCATATGGCATAAGTACAACAAGGACAAGAAATAGTACAACTGAATGTACAACACCGGCTATTGGTGTTCTTCCACCATTTTTAATATTCGCCGCAGTTCTTGCTATTGCACCTGTTGCAGGGATACCGCCAAAAAGTGCAGAACCCATATTTGCTATACCTTGCGCTATAAGCTCAGTATTTGAGCGGTGCTTTTTATTTATCATACCGTCTGCTACAACACACGAAAGTAACGATTCAATTCCGGCAAGTATAGCAATTATAAATGCATCAGGTATTAGTGCTATAACAGAATCTATGCTAAAATGAGGCATTGTAAATTTTGGCAAATCACTGCTTACAGTGTATAAATCACCTATTGTATTTACTTCCATATTAAAAACTTTAACCATTACAATTCCTGCAAAAACCGCAATCAACGACGCAGGTATTTTATCATAAATTTTAGGCCATATAAAAAGTATTGCAAGACACACCGCTCCTACTATTATTGCTGATGTGTTTATGGTAGAAAGATTTCCAAAAAAACACTCAAGCTTTTCGATTGTTTCGATAGGCTTTTCACCATTTTGATATATCACTCCAAAGAAGTCTTTAAGCTGTCCTACAACCAAAGTTACAGCAATACCCGAGGTAAAGCCTGTAGTTATTGTAAAAGGAATAAAAGATATTAAATTGCCGAGCTTAAAAATACCCATAATTATCAGGAAAACACCTGCAATTACAGTTGCTAATGCAAGACCCTCCATGCCGTTTTTTGCTACAACTCCCGCAACAATAGTTGCAAATGCAGCTGTAGGTCCCGCAATTTGAACATTACTTCCGCCAAAAAGTGCAGTTATAAGTCCTGCTATTATTGCAGTAAATATACCCGCCTCAGGTCTTACACCGCTGGCAATAGCAAGTGCTATTGAAAGCGGAAGTGCAATTACTGCTACGATTATACCCGCAACTGTATCATTTATAAATTGCTTTGTATTGTACTTCTTTAGGTCATCTATAATCATCGGCCTAAAAGTTTTCATATGTATATTCCCCTTTATGTATGTTTAATTATGTAAATTATTGTTTTCTCCAGACCATTTTATTTACAACACCTGTATAGCTTTGAATAAGCTTTACTACTTTTGTTGATACATTCTCATCAACATAGTTTGGAACAGGTATTCCCAAATCGCCATTATTATTCATTTCAACTGCCACATCAACCGCCTGCAAAACCTGCTGGGTTGTTATTCCGGCAAGGATAAAGTTACCTTTATCAAGTGCCTCAGGTCTCTCTGTACTTGTTCTTATACAAACTGCCGGAATAGGATTACCTATTGACAAGAAGAAGCTACTCTCCTCAGGCAATGTACCACTATCCGAAACCACGGCAAATGCATTCATCTGCAGATTGTTATAATCATGGAAACCCAATGGTTGATGTTGAATTACCCTCTCATCAAACTTAAAACCACGCTCATCTATAAACTTCTTACTTCTTGGGTGGCACGAATACAATATAGGCATATCATATTTTTGTGCCATTGCATTAACTGCATTCATAAGGTTAAAGAAATTTTCTTCTGTGTCTATATTTTCTTCGCGATGTGCAGAAAGTAATATATATTCACCTTTTTTAAGTCCAAGCCTTTGAAGTACATCGCTCTTTTTTATAGCGTCAAGATTATTATGTAAAACTTCCGCCATTGGTGAACCAACCACATACGTTCTTTCTTTTGCAACTGATGACGCGTTAAGATAACGTCTTGCATGTTCACTGTAGCACATATTTACATCGGATATAATATCAACAATTCTTCTGTTTGTTTCCTCGGGCAGACACTCATCAAAGCATCGGTTACCTGCCTCCATATGGAAAATCGGAATGTGAAGACGTTTTGCACCAATTACAGAAAGGCACGAATTAGTATCTCCTAAAACAAACACCGCATCAGGCTTTTCTTCTACCATAAGCTGATATGATTTTGCTATGATATTACCCATAGTTTCGCCTAAATCCTTACCCACTGCATCAAGGTAAAAATCAGGCTCACGAAGACCTAAATCCTCAAAAAAGACCTGGTTTAATGAATAGTCATAGTTCTGACCCGTATGAACAAGTATCTGGTCAAAGTATTTTTCACACGCTTTTATACATGCACTAAGACGTATTATCTCGGGGCGTGTTCCTATTATTGTCATAAGCTTTAATTTACTCATTTACAACTGTTCCTTTCTATTTTATACTTCCTCGTAGAATGTATCGGGTTTATCGGGATTAAAACATTCGTTACACCACATAAATGTAACTAAATCCTCAGTTTCTGACAGGTTTATTATATTATGTGTATAGCCAGGTATAATATCAATGACTGTTATTTCATCACCGCTGACCTCGTATCGCACAACCTCATCAGAACCTATTTTTCTAAGCTCAATAAGTCCACGACCACTTACAACTACAAACTTTTCGTTTTTTGTGTTGTGCCAATGATGACCCTTTGTAATTCCCGGTTTTGAAATATTAACACTAAACTGCCCTGCATTTGCTGTTCTTAAAATCTCTGTAAAGCTACCTCTGTCATCGCAGTTCATTTTAAGTCTATATGCAAAGTCATTTATATCAAGATACGAAAGATACGTTGAATATAATTTTTTAGAAAATGAGTTTTCACTCATATCAGGCACAATCTTAGTTTTTCTGCTTTCTTTAAAAGAATATAATAAATCTGCAATTTCACCAAGTGTAATTTTGTGTTCTATCGGTACTTTGCAAAAATCACCATAAACCGTTGCCTCTCCCTTTATTGCACGGATAATTTCGTCAACAACGTCATCTATGTACACAAGTGTCATCATATGTTTTGGGTCATTTACAGTAATTGGCAGATTGTGTGCTATATTATAGCAAAAAGTTGCAACCGCACTGTTATAGTTTGGTCTGCACCATTTACCAAACACATTAGGCAGTCGATATACGTATGTTTTAACACCATTTTCCTTGCCA
>JAZNPJ010000209.1:0-6045 GCA_045589635.1 Clostridia bacterium | reverse complement strand
ATATGGCTTTGTCTTTAAAGTATACAATAAGCAACGTATTTTCGTCCTCAAAAAATTCGAATGACGCGTACGTTATGCCTTCTTTGCCATTAAACACTCCATATTGCTTTATACAGTTTTGTAATATATCCTCATAATCTTGTGCATTTACATTAAGAGGTGCACTCAAAAACAATATAAATAGTAAAATAATTATTCTTTTTATATCATATTCACTTCTTTCTTTCTAAAATTTGTTAAGATTATATATTTATTTTTTCATATTTTTGTGATATAATGTATCTAAAACAAAAAAACAACAGGTTAAGGATAAAGATTTTTTTAAATTGGGAGTACATACTTATGCTGAAAAATGATATTAAAAAAATATTGATTAACGAAGATGAAGTTCAAAAAATAGTAAAGGATTTAGCTGAAAAGATAAACGCCGATTATGAGGGCAAGGAGATTTTGTTTGTGGTTGTCTTAAAAGGCTCTATTCCTTTTGCGGCAGACCTTATGAAACACATTTCGACACATATTACGCTTGATTGTATTCATGTATCAAGTTATGCCAATTCTACTGTATCTTCGGGTGATATAAAAATACTAAAAGATCTTTCTGTAGATTGTACAAACAGACACGTCCTTTTAATAGAGGATATAATAGATAGCGGAAATACGCTTGCCAAGTTAAAGCAGCTTATTATAGACAGAGGTTGTGCGTCTGTAAAGATATGTACACTTCTTTCAAAACCCTCAAGACGTTCGGCAGATATTGAGGGTGATTATGTAGGTTGTGAAATCCCCGATGAATTTGTTGTCGGCTATGGACTTGACTATGCGGAAAAGTACAGAAATCTGCCATATATAGGCGTTTTAAAATCGGAGATATATAACTGATTATGAATAAAAATATTTTACTTTGTGCAATAAATTCAAAGTATATACACACTTCTTTGTCTGTAAGAGAATTATATCACTATGCTAACGACAAGAGAGTGAATTTTAAAGAGTTTACAATAAACGAAAAACCGTATGATATAATGAGCACTATATATGAGCTCAAATGTGATGCGGTTTTATTTTCGTGTTATATATGGAATATTGAGTGTGTTTTGGAAGTATCACAACTTCTTAAAGAAGTTTCGCCATATACACAGATTATACTTGGTGGTCCTGAAGTAAGCTATAACAGTGAAGAAATCTTGCAAAAGTATTATTTTATAGATGCAATAATGCGCGGTGAGGGAGAAAAGACATTTAAGGATTACCTTGAATGTGGTATGGATATTGATGGTGTAACACTAAGAAAAGACGGACAAATAGTTAAAAATAAAGACAGAGATATAATTGAGGATTTATCCATATTACCATTTCCGTATTCTGATGAAGATTTAGAAGAAAATAAAAACAAGCTTTTATATTATGAAAGCAGCAGAGGATGTCCTTTCAGGTGCAGCTATTGTTTATCTTCTGTAAGTCATAAATTGCGCATAAAGGATATAGAGATTGTAAAAAACGAATTGTTGGAGTTTATTAAGCATAATGTCAGAATTGTAAAGTTTGTTGACAGAACATTTAACGCGGATAAGAAAAGGACAGTAGAGTTATTAAAATTTCTTATAAAAAATGCATCAAATACAACATTTCATTTTGAGGTGGCGGCGGATATTATTGATGATGAGCTTTTATCTGTTTTAGAAAGCGCACCAAAGGGACTGTTTCAGTTCGAAATTGGTGTACAGTCAACTAATAAATGTACAATCTCGGCAATAGACAGAAAAATGGATTTTAATAAGCTTTCTTATGTGGTAGATAAAATAAAATCATTTAATAATATACATATACACCTTGACCTCATAGCAGGCTTACCGTATGAGGATTTAAACTCATTCAAAAAATCCTTTGATGATGTTTTTATGCTTTTACCTGATATGCTTCAGCTTGGTTTTTTAAAGCTTTTATACGGAACAAAAATACGTCGTCAAAAGGACGAATTTAATTATAAACATACCCAAAAGCCACCATATGAGGTATTATCAAATAAATTTTTATCATTTGACGATATAAAACTCCTAAAGGGTATAGACCTTGTTGTTGATAAATTTTATAACTCGGGTAATTTTAAATATTCATTAAAGTATTTGTTAAAAGAATATAATTCTCCTTTTGAATTTTTTCAAAAGTTATATGAGTTTTATAAGTACAATGGTTATCAGAAAGTCGGAATTTCTAAAGAAGGACTTTATGACATACTTTATCTGTTTAACAAAAATGATGAGTTGTTTTGTGATATATTAAAGCTTGATTTTCTTTTAAACAATAAGCCTAGAATTATGAAATGGAATTTAAGAGGCTATGATAAAGATTTTATAAAAAAGCGTCTTGAAATATTAACAGAAGAATTTGTAGAAAAAAATCTTCCGCAATATATTGGTACAGATGCACGTGATATAATTAAAACTGTACATTTTGAGCCTTTTGACTATGATGTCTTGGGAGATTGCAAAAAATTGTATAACGTAATATTATTTGATAACAAATATGGAAAAACTGTAAAAATATAAGATAGGGGACAGTAAAATGAATTATAATGAAGCACTTGAATATATACATAAAATACCAAAGTTTTTGCGTCCCTTAGGTAATGCAAATTTAAGTAAATTACTACAAAAACTTGGTAATCCTCAAAACAATAATAAATATATTCATATCGCAGGTACAAACGGAAAAGGCTCTACTGCAGCTATGATTGCAAAGATTTTAGAGTGTGAAGGTTATAGAGTTGGTTTATTTACATCTCCATTTATAGAGGTTTTTAACGAGAGAATTCAAATAGATGGCAATAATATTTTAGATGATGAACTGTGCCATTATACAGAAATTGTAAAAAGTACAATGGAAAAAGAAGAACTTCCTGTTTCTGAATTTGCTTTTATATGTGCAGTTGCGTTTTTATATTTTAGTGATAAAAAATGTGATTTTGTTGTTTTGGAAACAGGTATGGGCGGCAGACTTGATGCAACAAATATTATTGATAAAAGTGAGGTTTGTGTGCTTACTTCAATCAGTCTTGACCACACTCAGTTTTTAGGAAATACAATAGATGAAATTGCGAAAGAAAAATGCGGAATAGTAAAGCATGGTGCAGAAGTTGTTTCATATCCTGATGAACGTATAGAAAGAATAATAAATAACGAAGCTAACAAAATAGGTGCAAACATACGATTTGCAAATAAGCCTGATATTACAGAAGATGGTTTTATATATAAGGGTAAGAAATATAAACTATCCCTCAAGGGCACATATCAACCGTATAATGCGGTAGTTGCAATAGAAACAATAAATGCATTGAGGGACAGGGGAGTGTGCATTAAAGAAGAGTCTGTATGTAATGGACTTATAAATGTAAAATGGCCTGTAAGATTTGAATTTTTAAGTAAAAACCTTATCATTGACGGTGCACATAACCCCGACGGTATAGAGGCATTAAAGAAATCATTACTTGATTTGAATAAGAAAATTATACTTGTTATGGCTATGATGGAAGATAAAAGTGTTTGTGAGTGTGTAAAAAGTATATCAAATATTGCAGATTATTTTATTGCTACACAAATAGATATGGACAGATGTTTAAAAGCAGAGAGGTTAATAGAATATTCAAATACAAAAGGAGATGTTATAAATAATCCCGTTGACGCAACAAAAAAAGCGCTTGATATTGCAGACAATAACAGTGTTGTGTGCGTATGTGGTTCCTTATATCTTGCCGGGTGTGTAAAAAAGGATTTAAAACTGAAATAAAATCACCATTTTTGTAAAAATATATTCACATTTATACAAAAAAAGTGGTTTACGGGCGAAAAGGTTGTAGACGTGTCGGGAATAGGTGCAAGAACAGAAATGGATGTTCCAAAAGGCTCGTATAATTACGGACTTGTTACGGTAAGGTTGTCAGGTGGTTCGGTAGGCTATTATGAGGCTATAAAAAAATCAAATATGCTATAAAAACAGAAAAGACTTGTCTATTGACAAGTCTTTTTTTACAGAACTTTTACCAAGTCATATTTAAACAGATATATTACTTACTAAAATCTATAATCTGACTCTGTTATAGAATTATTTATTACACTTTCAAATACAACGATATCACGATACTTTTTTAGAGCATCTTCTAACATCGGAGCCTCTTTTTTATTGACGATGCTTACAAGCATTTCTTTGTCTTCGCCTGTATATCCACCACTGACGGATGTTACAGTAGCATGCAGATGTAGTTTCTTTGTTATTTCCTCACACATTTCCTTTGCATTAGTTGTGATTACTTCAAACTTTATTGATTCACCGCTTGATTTTTTCATCGAGTTTGTGGTTATGGTTGTTATAAGTGCATATATTATACTGCAAACCACAGGCTCAATTTTAAACCCGTAAACGAAATACGCTGTTATTGCAACGCATAAATTTATAGAAAATACTACATACATCATATTGTAATATGGTTTATACTTTTTGACGATTGCAGCAATAATATCCACACCGCCTGCACAAGCTTTTTCCTTTAATGTTACAATGTATAAGAGACCTCTTATAAGACCTGCAATTACAGGAGCCATTACCGTGCTTGTACCATTTACAGTATAATATCCGTACTCGGTAATACCTATATATTTAAAGACTAAAACAGTAATGGAAAATACAATAACAAAAAGCATAGATTTATATATAAATCGCTTGTTTTTAAGACAAATAAATGCAGCTATAAATAATGGTATATTTACAACAAGAGAAAGATACCCCATACTGAAGTTACTTACGTCTTGTATCATTTTGCATATCCCGTCAATTCCTGCAGGTGCAAACTCGTTTGGGAATATAAAAATTATGTAATTTAACGCCAATAAAATTGCATATATACATACTAAAAAATGGCTCCTGATTTCCTTTGCCTTCAAATCTTTTCACCTAATAACATATTGGCGGAACAAATTATCTTTGCTCGTTTATTATTCCAAAAATAATTCGTCAATTCAAAGCAAAACATCCTAAAATTGATATTGTTCTTGAAGAGGCTAATTCAATGACACTTCTTAATTATCTTGAAAGCGGCAAAATCGATATACTTATAGATAGCTTCGATACACCTGACGAAAATAATGTTTTTATTCCGCTTTTAAGAGAAAAAATACTCTTATGTGTACCTTCAGGCTGGGAAATTAACAAACAGTTAAAAGAGTATCAGATCCCATTTATGAATAACAAACTGGATTTTTCAAAAAACATACCATCTGTTTCGCTTGCTGAATTTAAAGAATCCAATTTTGTTCTTCTGAAAAAGGGGCACGTTATGCATAAGCATGCAATGCATTTTTTTCGCGATGCCAAAATCAATCCACCTGTTTCGTTCTATGTCGATCAGCTTAACATTTCGTATTCGCTGGCAGAATCCTCAATGGGTGCGTGTTTTGTAACAGATACAATCGTGAATTGTTCATCAATTCCCGAGCACCTGATATTTTACAAAATATCAGGTGAATATGACACACGTACTCTTTATATATCACATAAATCGGAAAGATACGCAACAAAAGCAATGAATGAATTTATTAAAATTGCGAAAGAAACAATAGTGTAGGGGAGGATTCTTTTGAATTTAAGCCTTAAGTAAAAATCCGCGTTCTTTGAACCGACCGTCCAATCGTTATTATTGGTCTGACTTTAAACAATCCCTGACATGTTCGATTTTTTCTTTTTCTCTCCTTGCATATTTTATAACAATATTCATTATGACTATTGTTATAATCATCAACCCACTCGATATGTATAGCGCGGGGGCATATGTGCCAAATAAATCATAACTAAGATTAGCGAGTGGCGCTCCAACCGCATAACCTGCAGAAGTTAATGCAACAACAATGCCGAGAACTTTGTGATATGAAATCTCGCCAAATAGTTCACCCGTACAAATTGGCAGCATTATTGTTTCAAGTGGTAGAGCAAGAGATGAAAATATACCGAAAAACATTGCAAGTACCATGCCCATATATGAATTTGTTACCATAG
>JAZNPJ010000208.1:0-10895 GCA_045589635.1 Clostridia bacterium | reverse complement strand
GGGTGCATCAGCAGTTGCAACAATGGCAGGTGTCAGGGAAAGACTTGTCCAGATGCAGCGTGATATGGCAAAAAAAACAAATATAATAATGGACGGACGAGATATATGCTCTGTTGTATTGCCAGATGCAGATATTAAACTCTTTTTAACTGCCTCAGTTGAAGAGAGAGCAAACAGACGCTATAAGGAGCTTATTGAAAAAGGCGAAAGCTGCAAGCTTGAGCAAATAAAAGCAGATATTGCAGCGCGTGATAAAAATGACAGTGAAAGAGAAATTTCACCGCTAAAAAAAGCAGAAGATGCAATGCTTTTAGATACAAGTGATATGACCTTTGATGAGGTTGTGGAAAAAATAAAAGAACTGATAAACAAATTACCGTAAAAACGGATGGGGAGAGAAAATATGTTTTATAGAATTTGTTATTTTTTATGCAGAATATTTCTTAATATAGCATTTAATTTTAAAGTTTACGGAACGGAAAACATACCCAATGAGGGTGCTTTTATCTTAGCACCTAATCACAAGAGCAATTTTGACCCTCTTGCGGTAGGGGCGGCATGCCACAGGAAATTAGGAATTATGTCAAAGGCAGAGCTTTTTAAGTTTAAGCCATTTGGTGCAATTCTTCGTAAGCTTGGTGCTTTCCCGATACAGAGAGGCAAGGGTGATGTTGGTGCTATAAAAGCAGCTTTTGAGATTTTAAAAAGCGGTAATGCGCTTTTGATGTTCCCACAGGGCAAGCGTTATAAGGACGGCTCACAAGGCAAGCTCAGAACAGGCGTTACTGTTATTGCACATAAAATGAAAGTACCTGTTATACCTGTGTACATAGACGGTAATTATAAATTCAGACATAAGGTTAGTGTAAAAATTGGCGAGGCAATTACATTCGGGGATTATTATGATAAAAAGCTTGATGATGATGCAATCCTTGAGCTTACAAAAAGAGTGTATGACGGTATATTCTCGCAAGCGTAAAGGAGAGTTACAGACTGTATGCAAATAGAAGTTGCAAAAACTGCGGGTTTCTGTTATGGTGTAAAGAGGGCAGTTGAGAGTGTATACAAAGCTATTGATGAGGGCAAAAAGCTTGCAACCATAGGACCTATTATTCATAATCGTCAGGTAATTGACGATTTGGCAAAAAAAGGCGTTCTTGCTTATGATAGTGTTTTGGATATTCCCAAAGACTGCATAGTTGTAATACGTGCACACGGTGTACCTAAAAATGTATATGACCAGTTAAAAGACAGAGATTATATAGACCTTACATGTCCTTTTGTTGCTAAAATTCATAAGATAGTATCAGAACAATACGAAGATGGTAAGCAGATTGTAATAATTGGCGATAAAAATCATCCTGAGGTTATAGGAATAAACGGTCATTGCGGTAACAGTGCATATATAACCTATGACGAAGATGAAGATATAGATGAGGAGATTTTTCAAAAGGATATTTGCATTGTAGCACAAACAACAATAAAAAAAGAAATTTTTGTGCAAAAAGTACATTTTTTAAAAAAAGCTTGCAAAAGTACCCTCGTTTTTGATACAATATGTAGTGCGACGAGAGATAGGCAGGAGGAGGCGGATAAGCTTTCGAAGGCTTGTGAGGCTATGATTGTAGTAGGAGGACATCAAAGCTCCAATACAAGAAAGCTTTATGAAATTTCAAAGAATAACTGCCCGCTTACTTATCATATCGAAACAAGCGGGGAAATTCCTCGCATAAATAATATTAAAAAAGTAGGTATTACCGCAGGTGCGTCAACGCCCGGCAGTATTATCGAGGAGGTAGTAAAGGCTATGAGTGAAACAGTAAAAAATGAAGAGTCTTTTGCAGAATTGTTCGAGCAATACGAAAATAAGACTCTTAACAACGGAGACATTATCGACGGAACGGTTGTAGAGGTTCGTAATAACGAAGTTATCGTTGATTTAGGAGGCTTCAAATATAACGGACAACTATCAGCTGACCAGTTGACAGATGATCCGTCACTTAAGCCGTCTGATGTTGTAAAAGAAGGCGATACAATCAAGGTTTACGTTGTAGGCGTAAATGATGGTGAAGGCAAGGTAGTTCTATCAAGAAAGAAATTGGTAGCAATGGAAAGCTGGAACAAAATCAAAGCTTCATATGAAGCAGGAGAAGTTCTTGAGGGTAAGATAATAAAGGCTGTTAAAGGCGGCGTTATCGCTTTGACAGACGGTTCACAGGTATTTATCCCTGCAAGACAAGCTTCTGAGAGATTTGTTCAGGATTTACAAAGTCTTGTAAACACAACAGTATCGTACAGAATTATTGAAATCGACGAGAGAAGAAGAAGAGTTATCGGCTCAGTAAGAGTTATCCTTGACGAAAAGAGAAAGGCAGTTGAGGAAGCGTTCTGGGCAGATGTAGAACTAGGCAAAAAGTATCAGGGAACAGTCAAGTCATTAACATCATTCGGTGCATTTGTTGATATTGGCGGTGTAGATGGCTTGGTACACATAAGTGAGCTTTCATGGAATAAGATTAAGCATCCGTCAGAGGTTGTAAAAGAAGGCGATGTTCTTGAGGTTTATGTAAAAGAACTTAATGCCGAAGAAAAGAAGATTTCTTTAGGCTTTAAGAAGATAGAAGATAATCCATGGGTTATTGCTCAAAGCAAGGTATCAGTCGGCGACGTTATAAAGGTTAAGATTGTAAGAATGATGCCATTTGGTGCATTTGCAGAAATTATACCTAATGTTGACGGTCTTATCCATATTTCTCAGATTGCTGATAAGAGAATCGGCAAGCCTGAAGATGAATTGGAAATCGGACAAGAAGTTGAAGTTAAGGTAACAGAAGCTGATTGGGATGCTAAAAAGATTTCTCTTAGCATAAGAGCACTTATCGAACCAAAAGAGGAGGAAGCTCCTGTAGAGGATGAAGAAGCTCCGCAAGACGGAGAAGCTCTTGTATACTCAACTGACCCCGAAGTAGAGGTTGAAGAACCTATTGCTGTGGATGAAGTTGAAGAAGACGCAGAATAATCAATATATTAAATTTAAAGGGGCAGTTTGGTGATGAATTGCCCCTTTCTTTAATGTATAAATTTAATAAAATTTTAAAAAAGTGTAGAAAAATATAAAAATATGTGATATACTAAAGTTAATAAAAAAATTATTTCAATGCATAATATAAAATACTATCTTTAAAATGGTTGGGAGGATTGTAATTATGGATGAATTTTTTGATAAAATAAAGGATAGGGCTATAAAGGCTAAAGATGAGGCTGCTAAAATAACAAAGCATATGGTTGGCAAAACAAACGACGTAATAAATAAAACAAAAATATCTATAGCAATTTCTGAGGCAGAATCAAAAATAAAGGAATTGTACACAGGTATTGGTAAAAAGGTTTATGAAGATTATGCAAAACATGCAGACACTGACGAAAAGTATCTTGAGGGTTGCCAAAAGATAGATTTGCTGTTGGCAGAAGTAAGTGAACTGCGCGAAAAGATAGCCGAGCTGCAGGATACAAAAATGTGCGATTGCGGAGAATATAGTAAAAAGGATTCTATGTATTGCGCTAAATGCGGAAAAAAGTTTTATAACGAAGGAAATACTTCTAATACAGATGAAGAGACTGTGATTATAACTCCTTTGAAAAGTGATACAGAATACTGATTGTTTTTTTGGGATAAAATCAAGTATATGCGAAGGGAATGTTTGTATTGATGAGAACAAAAATTGATGAACTAAAGGAAAAAGCAAAAACAACAATTATCGGTAAAATTCTTGGCGAAAAGGACGATAAAAAAATAGAGCCATACAAAGGCGATAACGCGTTTTACAGTTCGAGTGATGAGGAATATGAGGAGTTTTTAAGAAACCTTAATGTAATCACTGCCGACACAAAGGACGATAAGGAAGTTTTTTCGGTAGATAACACGCAAAGCTTTAAACTAAGAGAGAAAAATCAGGAAGATGCTCTGCCAAAAGATGCGCCAAAACCGTGTGATGACAATGCCGAAGAAGAGTTAACAAAATACCAAAATGCAGATGACGATAAAATTTTTACAATCATGACAAGCATTGAGCGTCTTACCAATATTGTTGAAAATAATGATATAAGACGTGAGCATACACTTGATAAGGTATTAAATGAGTTAGCGGGTCTAAAGCAAGAAATAGAAGAAGTAAAAAAGGAACAGCAAAAAATTCAAAACAACGTTTCGCCGATTACTAAGGTGAGCGACAGTGTTTTTGATATTAAAAATACTCAGCAAGCTACAAAAAATTCAATTACAACTTTAGAGGCAGCTTTTAACAGAATGAAGAATAAATATATAGCTTGCATAACTTTACTTAGTATTTTAAGCTTTATTATAATTGCATTACAGGTTATAAATTTACTCAGTTTATAAAAATACTAAAAAACAAACAAAGTCAACAGTCTTTGTTTGTTTTTTTTGTTCACTTATACAAAAATAAAAAAACCATTTGCATTTTTTGAAAAATATGTTATAATGGTAGGGTAGCATGGTTTATTAAATAAATTAAAAATGTATTATGGAAGGACGGTAGTAAATTATGAATCTACAATTAGCACAAATAGTTACAAGTATAGCTTTGGTGCTTTTTTCAGTTGTAATGATTTTAATAGGTGTTTACAGCTGGAGAAAGACAAAAACAATCGAGGGCTTTTTGCTCGGGGGCCGAAACGTAGGACCATGGATAAGTGCGTTTGCATATGGAACTGCATATTTCTCGGCAGTTGTATTTGTCGGATATGCAGGTAAGCATGGCTGGGATATAGGGCTTGGCGCTATATGGATAGGTGTCGGAAATGCAATGTTGGGATGTTTGTTATCCTGGGGTGTACTTGCTAAAAGAACAAGAGTTATGACTCATGCACTATCCTCAAAAACAATGCCCGAATTCTTTGGTAGCAGATACAATTCAAAGGGCTTAAAAGTAATTTCGGCTCTTGTGATTTTTGTTTTTCTTGTTCCATATTCGGCGGCGGTTTATAAGGGATTAGGCAGTATGTTTGCTACAATATTCCCATCAGTTCCCGTATCAATGTGGATGTTACTTATTGCAGTGTTAGCCTCAATATACCTCATATTAGGCGGATACCTTGCAGCGGCATATACAGACTTTTTTCAGGCAATTATAATGATTATGGGTGTAGTTGCAATGGTATTTGCAGTTATAAGATACGAAAGTGTTGGAGGATTTTCTAATTTAATTGATAATCTAAAAGCAATCCCTGACAATGGCGACGGCATAACGGGTAAGACCCTCATAAGCTGGTATGGCGGAAGTAATTTAAGATTTTTGTGTGTAAATATACTTCTTACAAGCTTTGGTACTTGGGGTTTGCCACAGATGGTTGGTAAGTTCTATGCAATTAAAGATACAAAGTCAATAAAAAGTGCGACTGTTATTTCAACAATATTTGCACTAATTATTGGTTGCGGAGCATACCTTGTAGGCTCTGTGTCAAGACTGGTATTAAATAATCAGTTGCCGCAAGGCGGACACGATGCAGTTATACCAACTCTTTTAACGACTGCACTTGGCGGAAACGTATTTACAATTATATTGCTTGCAATAATATTATTGTTATTGCTCTCTGCCTCAATGTCTACGCTTTCATCAGTTGTTTTGACATCTGCATCGGCAGTGTCCGTTGACCTCATCCCGTCGGTATTCAAGAATTATTCAGAGAAAAAGCAAATGCTTACAACAAGACTTTTATGTTTCTTGTTTGTAGCACTTTCTTACATATTTGCAACACAGGATATAGCAATTATAGTAAACATAATGTCATTTAGCTGGGGAATAGTTTCAGGTGCATTCATAGGCCCGTACGTATGGGGAATATATTCCAAAAAGATTACAAAAGCAGGTGCATATGCAGGTATGTTATCAGGCTTGTTGGTAGTTATTGTATCTACTGTTGTAATCACCATTATGGGTATGAGTGCTGATACAACACTTAGTGTGGCATTTAAGATGGCATCATCAAAGGCGCCTGAAATGGGTTGTATAGCGATGGCTGTTTCTGTTGTAATTGTACCGATAGTTTCGGCATTTACAAAGAAGTTTGATGAGGAACATATACAAAAGTGCTTTGAAAAAGCACCTTTGCGAGAGGAGTTAATAAACAAATAATGATTATAACAAATTTGCTCGAAAACAATGCACTAAAATATCCAGATGATATTGCACTTGTTGAAATAAACCCGACTGTTATGGAGCAGTCAAGAATTACATGGAAAGAGTATTCCTTAATAGAAACAAATCCGCAAAATGCAGGCAGAGAGGAAATGACATGGCTCGAATTTGATAAAAAATCGAACCGTTTTGCTAATCTGTTGCTTAGTCGTGGTATAAAAAAAGGCGACAAGGTTGCAATTCTTCTTATGAACTGCATGGAATGGTTGCCGATATATTTTGGTATTTTAAAAGCTGGCGCTTTGGCAGTGCCGCTAAATTACAGATATACTGCAGATGAGATAAAATACTGTCTTGACCTTGCAGAGGTAGATGCACTTGTTTTCGGCCCTGAATTTATAGGCAGGGTTGAGGAGATTTGTGATAGAATACCTAATGTATCTCAGACCTTTTATGTAGGAGTGTCGTGTCCTACCTTTGCAGAAAGCTATGACGAGTTAGTAAAGTATATGAGAAGCATAGCACCAGAAGTGGACCTTGACGAAGATGATCATGCTGCAATTTATTTTTCTTCGGGTACAACGGGTTTTCCTAAGGCGATACTTCATAATCATAAAAGCCTTATACATTCTGCAAGAGTTGAGCAAAATCATCATGGACAAGCAAAGGACGATACATTCCTGTGCATACCGCCCCTATATCACACAGGCGCTAAAATGCACTGGTTTGGAAGTCTTATCAGTGCATCAAAGGCAGTTTTGTTAAAGGGCATAAAGCCTGAGTGGATTTTAAAGGCAGTTTCAGATGAGAACTGTTCTATTGTATGGCTTTTGGTGCCATGGGCGCAGGATATTCTTGATGCAATAGACAGAGGTGATATTAAACTCGAAAATTATAAGATAGACCAGTGGCGTCTTATGCATATAGGAGCACAACCCGTTCCGCCAAGTCTTATAAAGAGGTGGAAGGAGCGTTTTCCAAATCATGAGTATGATACAAACTACGGTCTTAGCGAATCAATAGGACCCGGATGTGTGCATCTTGGTGTGGAAAATATACATAAGGTCGGTGCAATCGGTAAACCGGGCTTTGGTTGGGAGACAAAGATTGTTGACGAAAATGGTGAAATAGTAAAGCAAGGTGAGGTAGGAGAGCTTGCAGTAAAAGGCCCCGGTGTAATGCTTTGCTATTATAACGATAAAAAGTCAACAGATGATGTTCTAAAGGGTGATTGGCTCTTAACAGGCGATATGGCACGTGAAGATGAGGAAGGATTTATTTACCTTGTAGACCGTGCAAAAGACGTTATAATAACAGGTGGAGAAAACCTGTATCCTGTACAGATAGAGGACTTTTTAAGAAAGCATAATGCAATAAAGGACGTTGCAGTAATCGGTCTGCCGGATAAACGTCTTGGCGAAATTGCAGCAGCGATAATAGAAGTAAAACAGGGTATGACTTGTACTGAAGAAGAAATTGACGATTTCTGTCGTGAACTTCCAAGGTATAAGCGTCCAAAGAAGATAATATTTGCAGATGTACCCCGTAATCCTACGGGAAAGATAGAAAAACCAAAACTTCGTGAAATTTATTGCGGAAAGAGTTTGGTAGAATCACAGATAAAATAAAGGGATTGTTTATAACAATCCCTTTATTTTATGCCATTGTTCTCCTTGAATTATTCTCAAATTCAACAATATTCGGGTCATCGTAGTATTTCCATTCATTTTTTTTGCCAACGTTGTCGCGAAACTCCTTTGGTGTGCAAAAAATCTCGTTTTTAAATACTCTGTTAAAATTGCGGATACTTCCAAACCCACACTCATACGCTATCTCGCTTATTGACTTATTGGTATTTTTTAAAAGCCTTATTGAGTTATCTAAACGAAAGCTGTTTAAAAATTCAGAAAAACCCGACGTGGTATTCTTATTAAAAACTCTGCTTAAATAAACATAGCTTACGTGCAGTTCCTTTGCAAGCTCTTTTAGTGTAATATTTGTTGACGTGTGTGTGTTTATATAAATTATTGCTTTTCTGAAAACCTCACTTGGCATAGGTGCATTAACAAACTCACAGTTATTTATAAAAGCACTGAATAACATATAAAACACACACTTAATATCAATTATATTGTTGTTATCGATCAGTTTAATATGTTGCAGTATACAGTCTAACTCACTGTCAGTAATTCTTACTTTTGGGTTTTTTGGTGTTTTGTTTTCGAAATTGCTCTTATATTCGGGAAAAACGTGGGGAGTAATAGATAGAACAACAGTATTTGAGTGTTTGGGAGTAATAAATTTATGTAGCTCAAATGGCATAATAAGTATTATTTCCTTCTCGTTTAAGGTGTATTTTGTGTTGTTTATTTCGACCATTAGTTCTCCATCTATAACAATTATTATTTCTATGCTGAAATGACTATGGGCAGGGCAATTTATGTCAGTATATTCTTCTTTTGTGTACATATTTTCTTCACTTATTTCATTTGAAGCATAAATATTTAGCATTATTTTTCACCTGCCTTGCATAAAAAAAGGTTAATATTTGTCTACTATTATATAATATATTTCTTGAATTGTCAAATGAGATTTTATATAATTAAGTAAAGAAATTCAATAGTAATGAATAAAAATTTGGCAAATACTTCAAAAAAAGTAGTTGCAAAATTTTTTTGTTGTGGTATAATAATTACAAAATAAGTTACCAAAGTCGCAACCGCCTTTGGAATTGATGTAATTATTGTACCGGTGTGAAGCAAAGTCTACACGACTTTGCACTTATGCTATAATAATTGCAGTAAGGCTTACAAAAAAGGAGAAAACACCATATATGAGTAAAAAGCTATCCGCAGTTCTAAGGTATGCACTTATAGTTCCGCTTTTAATAGTTATATTGAATTCAATAAGATTTTTGCGTTTTGGTGCTCATACACTTAATAATACGGGGTATGGAGTGCAAGCACTTGTTGGTGCAGTTATAGTAGTAATTATTGGAATTTGTGTTGTATTTTTAAAGCCTTTAAAAACATCGCATAAGCTTACTTTTATTTTGATATCTGCATTTGCAATAAGACTGATATGGATAATATTAGTTCCATCAGTGCCTGTATCGGATTATGATACAATGTACCATACTGCAAAAGAAGTAGCAGTCGGTGATTTTTCGGGTATGAAAGGCATATCATATTTTGCAAGGTATCCCCACCTTACAACATCGGTTATGTATATGAGTGTAATGCACATAATTTTTGGTGTTTATGATTTATCGGCAATGAAGGCAGTTTCGCTTATACTGTCTGTTGTTAATGTTTTTTTGGTTTATAAAATATCTAAGTATTTTGTTAAGGGTGATAAAATAAGGCTTTTTAGCACTCTTTTTGCGAGCATTTTTCCGCCGTTTATTACATACGTAAGCACATTTTGTACCGAAAATATCGCAATGCCGTTTCTCTTGGTATTTGTTTTGTATTTTAGTAAAATTATAAATGGTGAGGCTACAAAAAAGAATGTTATAATGTGTGCCATTATGCTTGGGATATCAAATCTCTTTAGAGGTGTTGGAGCGATTTTTGTTGTAGCAATGTTTATTGCAATGTGCTTATGTACTGTAAAATATCGCTTTAGAATAATATGTGCAACTATAGCAATTATGATGTCGGTTACTGTTATTGTAAGTGTGCCATTGTATGCAACGGGTGTAATCGAGAATCATTTATGGGACGGAAAGGAATCGGGTATAACATACTTTTTAAAAGGCCTTAATGTTGAAAGCAAAGGTGCTTGGAGTAAAGAGGATGCAGAATTTGTTCGGGAAAATTTTTTAGATGAGGATTTTAATGAACAATGTCTGGCAATAATAGGAAATAGATTAAGAGAAAAAACACCCAAGGAGCTTAGCAGATTTTTCTTTGACAAGTTTATAAATCAATGGTCGTATGCCGACTATAATGGCTCATATTGGGCATTTATGAAAACTGACATACAATACAGATATCCAATAGACTTTACATCACAGCTTATAGGTTGTGTTTTGCTTGTTTTATCTCTTATTTCGCTTTTAAAAAGAAAGTGCAAAACACCTGTACTGCTTCATTTATGTCTTTGCGGATTTGGCTTGTTTTTTCTTGTATTCGAAACACAACCAAGATATTCTTATATAGTTTCGTGGGTATTTTTATTTATGGCGGCGCAAGGGTTAGAAACCTCGTGTGAACTTATAGGGAGGCTTAAATGCTTAAAAAAATAACAAAACTTTTATTACCGGTTTTTATGGCATTGCCATTTATATTCTTTGATGTTTTTTTGCGTTTCTTTGTCGGAAAAACTGTGCTTGACGGTCATTTGGGAGATGTAATGGCACTTGTATTTAATATACTGTGGATAGTTTTTATATGCACATTTTGCCTTTTGTTTCCTAAAAAAGCAGGACGCATATTCTACGGTGTATTTTTGTTATTTAATGCTATATGGTGTTTTGCAAATTATATATATCACTGCATATTCAAGCAATTTTTGTGGGTTGGTGATATTAAAATGGCAGGGGAAGGCAGTGATTATTTAGGCGTTGTGTTTGACTATGCACCGCCTGTTTTAATTTTGTTGTCTGTTATTTTTATTGTATTTTATATATTTTTTATTTGTAAATTTTCATCTTTCGGATTTAAGAAAAGTAAAATTATAATTTTACTTTTGTGTGCCATTGGTATTGTAATAACCGACGTGTCATTTATAAGC
>JAZNPJ010000207.1:0-8845 GCA_045589635.1 Clostridia bacterium | reverse complement strand
TTTTAGCTAATTATACCATTTTATTTGTACTTATTCAAGTACCTCGTAGCCTGTGTCGGTAATAACCTTTACAATGTCATCACGTGTGATGTCGGAAGACATCTCCACAACCGCCTCGCCGCCATTGTTGAGCGTTACTTTTGCGCTTACTCCGTCTATGGCATTAAGCGCCGCCTCTACTCTGCCCGTACAGTGTGTACACATCATTCCTTTTATTTTGATAATCATTTTTGCTTCCTCCTCTTTTTTTGTTGTTTTATTATTAAACAGTCGCAATCTCAATGCATTTGATACCACAAATACTGAGCTTACACTCATTGCCGCGGCGGCTATCATTGGATTTAATTTAAGTCCTAAAGATACATATAAGGCTCCCGCCGCAACGGGAATTCCCAAAACGTTATAGAAACACGCCCAGAACAGATTTTGTTTTATGTTCCTTATAACCGCCTTTGACAATTTTATTGCATTTACCACGCTTATAAGGTCGCTATTCATAAGCACTATATCTGCCGAGTCTATTGCAATATCTGTGCCATTGCCGATTGCAATTCCCACATCTGCACGCGCAAGAGACGGGGCGTCATTTATTCCGTCGCCGACCATTGCGACCTTTTCTTTCGTTTTCTGAAGTTTTCTTATTTCGTTTTCCTTATCCTGAGGTAATACCTCGGAAATTACCTTATCAATTCCGACCTCGTTACCGATTGCCTTTGCAGTGGTCTTATTGTCGCCTGTGAGCATTATTACCTTTATTCCCATTTTTAAAAGCTCACGAATTGCACTTTTGCTGCCTGATTTTATTGTATCTCTTATGGCAATTATGCCTATAAACTCATTTTCCCTTGCAAAGTAGAGCGCGGTTTTTCCGTCCTCTGCAAGCAACATATTCTCCTGCACGGATATGTTGTTTTCCCTCATCATTTTGTAGTTGCCTGCATATATTTTGCTATTATTTATTTTTCCGATTATGCCCTGTCCCTCTATTTGCTCAAAGTCAGTTACCTCCATTAACTCAAGTCCCTCTGCCTTTTGGCATATTGCAACAGATAACGGGTGTGAGGATTTTTCCTCCAAAGACGCGGCTATTATAAGTAATTCCTCTTCGCTAATTCCTTTGGGAATAATATCTGTTACAGATGGTTTTCCCTCTGTTATTGTGCCCGTTTTATCAAATACAACGGTATTTATCTTGTGAGTTGTTTCGAGCGCTTCGGCATTTTTTATTAAAATTCCCGCTCTTGCACCGCTGCCTGTTCCAACCATTATGGCAGTAGGTGTAGCAAGCCCCAACGCACACGGACACGAAATAACAAGCACCGAAACTGCCATCGAAAGCGCATGGCTTATACCATATCCCGCAATGAGCCATACAATGAGTGTTATTAGTGAAATTGATATAACAACAGGCACAAAAACCGCACTTACCCTGTCGGCAAGTCTTGCGATTGGCGCTTTTGATGATGAAGCCTCCTCAACAAGCTTTATAATCTGGGCAAGGGTTGTATCCTCACCCGTCTTTTCTACTCGTATTTTTATATATCCGCTCTGCAGAATTGTTGCACCGATAACTGTATCGCCCACGCTCCTGTGCACGCTTATGCTCTCGCCTGTTATTGCACTCTCGTCAATAGCACCATTACCCTCAATGATACTTCCGTCAACAGGAATTGTGTGTCCTGATTTTACAACAACTATATCGCCCTTTATAATTTCGTCTGTTGCTATTATCTGCTCTTTTGTGTCGCGTATAACTGTTGCAGTTTTTGGTGCTAAGTCCATAAGCTTTTCTATAGCGTCTGTGGTTTTGCCTTTTGCGCGGGACTCTAAGAATTTGCCGAGTGTTATGAGTGTTAAAATCATTGCCGCGCCCTCAAAGTACAAATTCATCATATGGGTGTGAGCCATTTCAGGATTTTGATGTCCAAGCGCATATACTATTTGATACAATGTAACTACACCATGTACAAAAGAGGCAAGCGAGCCTATTGCAATAAGTGTATCCATATTAGGTGCACCGCGAAAGAGAGATTTAAATCCGTTTGTAAAAAACTTTTTGTTTACTATCATTACAGGGATAGTGAGTAATAACTGTGTAAGTGCAAAAATCCCTGAGTTTTGTACATCATCAAAAAAACCAAGAAACGGAAAATGCCACATATGTCCCATTGATATATACATAAGCACTGTTAAAAATACTATTGATATTATAAGCCTTTTCTTTTCGCTTATTGCATTGGTCGTTTTGGGTGTGTCCTGCTTTTTGCCAAAAACACTTGCTCCATAGCCGCCATCTCTAACTGCCTTTATAATGTCAGCTTCGGTTATTGTGTTATCATATTCTACTGTCATAGTGTTTTTTAAAAGGTTTACGTTTACCTCTTGCACTCCGTCAAGTGCCCGTACACATTTATCCACGTGCGCCGAGCATGCCGAGCACGTCATTCCGACTATGTTGAATTTTGTGTTCATTTTATCACCTGATATAGTTATAATTATTTATATTGTATCACTTTTTTTTATTTTAGTCAAGAAAAAACGGGAGGGCACAGAGACCCTCCCCTACAAATATCTTAATAAAAGAGAGGTCTGTCTGTATAAATTTGATATTGCCTGTAGGGGACGGCGTCCTCGACGTCCCGTAATCTTGAGCAACAGAATTCATACAGACTACCCTCTTTTTATAGCATAAAATAAGTTTTTCAGGGCTGCTTGATTTTAGATGCAGAGCGCACGAAACGCAGTAAAATGCAACGCATTTTACCTTGCCCGAAGTCGTACAAAAGGTACGTCGAGAGGTGCGTTTTGTGTGGCTCTGCGCTAAAAGAAACTGCCCTACGAAAGAACTATAATTCGTACTCTGTTCTTCTCTGTATATACGTCTGCACTGTAATTGGTGTAGCTGTCGTTTAATTCATCTGTGGTAATCATATTGTATGTTGATGAATGTTTGTTCTTTATATAAATCTGTACCTTATCGGACATTGTGTATGTAGTGTTACCCACCGTAATTTGTGAACCGCTTATGTTTAAAATTCTTGCCGCATTAACCTTGCCAATCGCGGACATTGATGATATTCCTCTTGCACCTGTAATAATCTTTACCGCCTGAGAGTTTGACACTCCAAACGTTTTACCCTGTGTTGATATGCTATTCTCAACTCCGTTTGAAATATACGAATAACTGCCCGAAAGCGACATTGTGCCGTTGTTTGATGTTGCGCGTGTTATTATTCCGTAGGTGTATAAATCGCCCGTTACATCCTCTAATATAAGCTCACAAATTTCGCCGCTGCTGTTTTTTGCTGCATACAATACATTGCTCTCTAAAAGACTTAATCCGTTTAAACGTTGCGGATAAACTGTACCAAAGAGCGCAGCTTCTGTACTTTGTGCTCCGCAAACCTCAAGGATTTTTACATCATCTGCAACATTTACATTACCAAATTTTTTAGAGTTGTTCGTCCATACAAATCTTCCGTAGATGTTGCTATCCTCCAAAAGCCTCGAAAGTGTTGCAACACCATCCTTTAATGATACCGAAACAATACCATTTTGTAATGAACTGTAGTTTTTGTTTGTTATATATTCATATACCTCGCCCGATGGTGTTACTATCTTAACAAAATTCTTTGTAACTGATGTGCCTGATACAGTTGTCTCTTTTGTTCCTACTCCCGCAAGAAATCCGTATACACGACTGCTAATCTCGGCATTATCCGAAACGTCTGCAACTCCTCCGTCTTTTCCCAACAGAAGTGTAACAGTATCACCAAGCTTAAAGGTACCATTTGACGAAAGCTTAGAAAATGCACTAAGTCCCTCTAACTGATACGTATTACCCGAAACTGTAACAGATGTGGGTGTATCGGTATTTGGTGTTGCACTCTCATAAATTCCCGTTACCTTTTTGGAGTATACAAGTGCAATATCAAGCTCTTTTAAGTAGTATGCAATATCGTTTGTTTTAACGTCTGCGATTGAGGTTTTTACTCCGTCTCTCATAACTGTAACGGACGATGTTGCACCAAAGCCTGTATACCAGTCTGACGATTTAACTGTCTTTGGACCCTCTGTTTTACCCGAGGTACATAAAACATAGTCAATCTCTCCATTTTTAGAGTAGCTTACACGAACAATATCGCCCATTTTTAAAGACGAAAGTGCAGACATGGCATCTGTTTTGGTTGAGTTTTTGTAAAATACTGTACTGTTTTGTATGTCTATACGGTTAAACGAGCCGTTTTTGTATGTAACAATTCCGTTACCCAAAACAGAATATACCATTTCGGTATCACTTCCATCATTGCGGTTATCTTTTATAAATGCAACAACGGTGTCGTTATTTCTCAGTACCATACTTCCCTGCATACCTATGTCCGATAAATCAAGTGTGTCGGCATAGTTGTATGTACCCGACGAGGTAAAAATCTTACCCTCCGCAACAGACGGGTCCTCATATGATGTAGAAATTAAGACAACATCATCTATAATGCTTCGGTTAAAGGTCGAAAGATATGTACTCTGTGAGCCTTTTTGCTTTGCATTTAGTGTGTTATATACCATTGTGGCAACATCACGGCGGCTAAGCGTCTGCCCTGCTCCCTTTTGGATATTATCCAATAAGCCTATGTTTTTTGCTATTCCTAACTGTCCGTCGGGCCAGCTTGCACCAAAGTCCTCGTTTGTGTAGCCTAAAACACGCAAAAACATTGTTGCCGCCTCTTCATACAGGACAGTGTTTTGCGGACGAAATGTTGCGTCTAAGTACCCCGTACAAAGTCCGTTCTTTACACCGACACTAACATATGGCGACGACCAGTGTGTGTATGGAACATCCCTAAATGGTGAGGTCTTAGAGAGCGTTGCTACAGAATTTCTGTAACTTGACGCGGCAACCGCAATTTTTGTACACTCCGCACGCGAAACAAGTGCGTCAAAGCGCATATTTCCGTCAGGGTCGCCCTGCATTATCGAAAGCTCGCTAAGAAGTGATGTAACGTTATCGGAATATGTCGGTGCCGCGCTTACACTTGTAAATAAAAGCATAAGCATAATAGGCAATGTATATATTATCCTTTTCATAAAAAATTTCCCCTTTTTATTCAAAACGTAATGCGTCTATTGGATTTAAGTTTGCGGCATTTTTAGCGGGTAAAAATCCGAATATTATTCCAATCCCTACCGAAACAGTAAATGCAATTATTGTTGCCGATACTGACGGAATAACCGTAATATCCAAAAGCTTTCCTAAGGCAAATGCAACAACACCGCCCACTATTATGCCTATTATTCCGCCGATACCGCTTACGGTGCCTGCCTCTATTACAAACTGCTGCATAATATTTTTCTTTTTTGCACCCAGGGACTTTCGTATGCCTATTTCTTTTGTTCGCTCAGTAACAGATACAAGCATAATATTCATAATACCTATTCCGCCGACTAAAAGCGAGATACCTGCAATAAGTACGAGCGAGCCTTTTAGTGTATCCATTATTTTATTCATTTCATTTAAAATTTCCTGAGTTGCAATCAGTGTATAATAATCACTGCTTCCTAAAATTTCTGTAAGCTTGTTTTCGAGGACTTTTTTTGATATATCCATTTTATTTGCGTCCTTCATAGACACAACATAAGAGCCTATGATAGAGTTTCTCGACATTTTAGCGGCTTTTGTATACGGAATATACACACACTGGTCGGACGAGCCCTCCGAGGAGTCTGCCTTTTCCTCCAAAACACCTACTATTGTGTATGGCTCACCGTTTATTTTTATGGTTTTGCCGAGGGCGTTTCCCTTTGTATAATACTCCTTTTCGTAATATGAGCCTATAACACATACCTTTAAAAGCTTATCTATATCCACAAACTGCAAAAAACGACCTTGGTCTGTGGCTAATTTTTCTATGTCATCATACGTTTCGTCAACACCCGTTACCGAGCCGAATGTACCATCCGAGCTGTCGGGAGCTTTGATGTTTGCAGTTACACTGACCTTTGGCGAGCAATATGAAAACAACTCCTGGTTTTTATCTGTAAGCTCATATAAATCATCAGGCTCAACATACCTTGTACTGCCTCTTGATGTTATGGAAACTGTGATATTATTCATACCAAAGCTCTCAAACGCGTCCGAAACCTCACCCGTTATTGAATCCATTATACTCACTAAAATAATTACCGCCGCAACACCTATAATAATGCCAAGCATTGTAAGAATTGAGCGCATTTTGTTGGAGAGAATGCTTTGTATTGCCATTGCTATTGTTTTTGAAAAATTCATACCTGACCTTCCTCCTTTTTAGAGGCAAAGACGGTATTCTTTATTATTTCATCGCCCGCTGCGTCTCCGTCATATATTATTTTACCATCTTGTATACGTATTACACGCTTTGCCCTTGAGGCAATGGTGTTATCGTGAGTTATTAAGATTATTGTGTTACCCTGATTATTTAACTCAATTAAGAAATCTATAACCTCTTTACTTGTTTTTGAGTCGAGCGCACCCGTAGGCTCGTCTGCTAAAATTACAGACGGAGAGCCGGCAAGCGCCCTTGCAATAGAGGCTCTTTGTTGCTGACCGCCCGATAGCTGAGATGGCTTGTGATGGTGTTTGTCGTCAATACCGACACGTTTTAGCGCCTCCATAGCACGTTCGTTTTGCTCCTTTTCGGATAAGCCTTTATATAAAAGCGGCAGCTTTACATTATCTAAAATACTAAGCTTTGGCAAGAGATTATATTGCTGAAAAATAAATCCCAAAGTCTTGTTTCGTATTTCGGCTTGCTCATCATCTGTGAGGCGGCTTACATCTGTGCCTTTTAAAAGGTATTGTCCGCTTGTGGGAACATCAAGACAGCCTATTATGTTCATACACGTGGACTTTCCGCTTCCCGACTGACCTATAATTGCAACAAACTCATTATTGTAAATCGAAAACGAAACACCGTCTAATGCTCTTACTTCACTATCGCCCATTGTATATATTTTGTAGACGTCTTTAAATTCAACCAGAGGCAACAAAGACTTAGAAGTATCCATTATCGCATACCTCCGCCCGGCATTGAGCCGCCCGACATAGAACCATGCGGCATTCCTCCGCCGCCCATCATAGAGCCATGCGGCATTCCCTGACCAAACATTCCATCCATTTTTTCGCCTGATGATTTTATCTTGGGAATGTATACAATATCGCCCTCATTAAGTCCCGATTTTATTTCTATGTACTCACTATTATATGTCCCCGTTTGAACTTTTACGGTCTTAAAGCCTTCGGGCGCTTTGTCTTCCTCGTTGTCTTTTTCGCCCTTAACATAAACTGTATTCCCCCTGTTTAAGGCAGTTACGGGGACACATAAAACATCTGTGGCTTTAGATGTAATAATTTCCACATCAATGTTCATGCCAGGGAGCAATGCCTCGTCAAAATCGGTAATAATAATGGTAACGGGGTATGTTGTTACACCGTTTGAGGTTGTACCGTTTACCGAAACATTCGAAACAATGCCATTGTATGCTCTTCCCTCTACTGCGTCAGAGGTAATAATGGCTTTTTGGTCTGTTTTTATATTTTTAATATCAAGCTCGTCAACCGACAGTTCACACTCCAGGCTTGACATATCGTAAATTATTGCCATTTCGGTAGACATATTGGAGTTATCTATCTTGTCGCCCGCCTTTACATTTTTTGTAATAACCGTTCCCGAAATAGGCGCAGTAATGGTATAATCCTCAAGCTTTTTCTGTGCATTGTTGCGTGATAGCTCAGAGGATTTTAAAGACAGCGACGAGGATTTTAAGTTATTCGAAACTGTGGTACTGTCTATATGTACAAGCTTTGTGCCGTCTGCAACACGCGAGCCCTCAAATACATAAATGTTGTCAATTTCTCCCGACGCCTCTGCCATAATTGTTTTTTCGGATATGTACTCAAATGTTCCCGACGAGGCACATGCATATTCGCCGACAGTTGCAGTTGCCATTTCGGTATTTGTCAAAGCTCCGGGGTTTTTAACTTTTATTTTTACAGTTCTTATTAAAGTATTGCCCGATGAGGCATAGCCTGTCTGGTTTACGTTTGTTACTGTTCCGTCAATTATTTCACCATTAGAGGCAATTCTTACAAGGGCACTTTGTCCTGTGTAGATGTTTTGCGCGTCAAAGTCGTTAAAAGTAAGTGTTAATATAAGGTACGAATCATCATATATATCCGCAATTTTTGTACCTGCATTTACTGTATCGCCCTTTTTTACATGCATGGTTTTAACAACGCCCGAAATGTCGGATTTGACGGTGAGGTTATTATAGTCATCAAGTGCCTTGTTATAGTCCATTTGTGAGCGCTCATACGAAATATTTGCATTTTCGATTGATGTTTGCGCGTCGGAGGCGTCAATTTTATATAAAACATCGCCCTCTTTTACAATATCGCCCTGTTCAAAGTCTGCCGACAAAACATCTCCCGAAACAAGCGCGGTAATAGAATATTTATCCTTTGGCATTACAACCGCCGACCCTGTAACAGATGATGTTATATCCTGTCTTTGTACTGTCGCCTCTTCTGATTCTATTATCATTTGGGGCTTTTTGCTTTTTATTACAAAAGCAGCTGCTATAGCTATAACAAGCAAAAGCAACAGAAAAATAACCTTCTTTTTCTTAGAAGCCTTTTTAAATTTTTGGGGTATCTTTTTTATTTTATCGGTAGTAATTTTTTGCATTACCGTTTCTTTCATTTTTTGTGTTCCTTTCTTGTATGGGCAAAAATTGCAAAAATAGTTATATATTATCATTATACATAAAATGAAAACAAAGTACAATAAATTTAAATTAAATTATTTTTTAC
>JAZNPJ010000206.1:0-10942 GCA_045589635.1 Clostridia bacterium | reverse complement strand
AAGAAATGTACAAAATGAACAATTTTAGCAAGGAATTTCTTGTAATTAAGATTGTTCTTTTTGTATACTTTTTATGATTTTTTTATAAAATCATAAAAAAGTATTGAAATAAAATTTTTTATATGATATAATATAGGTAGTAAGAGATTTAGTATAAATAGGATAACCATAAACTATTAAGTTTCAGTAAAGTTTGGCAAGCGCGTGTTGTAGGTATTGGTGTCTTTTTTTTAATTAAATATAGAAATGTATCGTGCAGTCAAACTTTTTAATAGGGTTGGATTGTGCGTTTTTTATTTGGAAAGGTGTGATAAAGTGTCATGTGGTGTGTAATCGTTTAATTTTATTATATACTTAAAGTTTCGAAAGGAGAACGTTATGAAGTATAAAGTTTTAAAAATACTTTGTGTATTTGTTATTTCGGGGGTTCTTGGTTGCTTTTCTGTAAAAGCATATGATATTATAAAGTCTAATGGTTTTTCACCTCTTCCAGCATATGTGTATTGTTATAGCGGATTTTCTAATGAGACTATGACAGCTGTGCATAATGGGTGTGTAACGTGGAACAATGGTGGACAGGGAACCATGGTATATAGAAGTACGTCGACTCATGATACAACCATATTTCCTCTGCAAAATACATATAATCAAATTACAAAAGGGTTTAGAGGTACAAATAATTATTTAATGGGGACGAGGATAGTCTATACATACAACGATACAATATATGAAGCAGATATAGATATAAATGTTTCCCATCCATTTGGAACAGCAAGTACTTCATATGACACAAGGACTGTAATTACTCATGAACTTGGTCATTTGCTTGGATTGGGAGAAGAATTAGAAATTCGGGAAAGTGTAATGTACCATCAGAGACGTGCGGGAGAGAAGGTACACGCCCTTTCAGAAGATGATAGGTTAGGCTTGATAGATATTTACCAAACAGAGTAATAGTGAAGGCGGGTGGATTTTATGTTCAAGAAAATATTGGCTTGTGTAGCGTGTTTTGCGTTTATTGCTGGTGCGACTATAACGTTTATAATGGAGCAAAATAAACCTGAAATTATAAAAATTGATGGTATTATGCCAGAGGTTACAGAACAGGAGTTAATACTGAATTCTGATTTAATAATAAGGGGAAATGTTTTAGAAATCGGAAAATCAAAGTGGAGTAATCCAAATATGATTGAAGGAAAGAGAAACATATTACAAACAGATATAACAGTAAAAATTGATGAAATTCTATCAGGAGAATACATGCCACAAAGTGTTATTGTGAGAATAGATAAGGGATATGATGAAAAGAGCAACACAAAGGTAGAATCATCAGGATATCCTGATTTTGAGATAGGAGAAAAGGTTGTATTGTTTCTATCAAGAGATGATGGCGATTTAGTAACAGATGAAGATTATTTTGTCTTAACAGGAATGAAAAACGGAAAGTGGCTTTTAAACAATACAAACCAGATTTCATCAAGAATGAATTCTGCAGAAAGTAACACAATTAATACATTGAAAGATAAAATAAAACAAGAGAAACAAGACAATCCTAAGTGGAAAGAGCAACGGGCAATGAAGCAAAAACAGATAATAGAAGATAATAAAAAGCTTTTTGGCGAATAAAAAATCAAAACGGGTTCAATATGAACCCGTTTTTTGTATAAATAATTAATATAACTTATTTAAAATATAATTAGACCTTTCGATAAACTTTGTCATTTGTTCGCCGCCAAGCGGTGAGTGGCTTATTCTTGCAAGGTCGTATATGTGCTCACAAACAATCTTGGCATCTTCCTCGGATAGTGTTGTAATCTTTTTTACAAGCTCGTTTGATACATTCAAAACAAGTGTAAATTCATCGTGGAACATATTTGCCATGCCCGCTAATTGCTGAGAGTATGAGCGATACATCTCCTGCATACGTCTTGATTCCTCGCTAAGTAGTAAAACTGCGGGTAACTGAGCATTTTTAAGTTCTTTTACCTCAACTTTTAAAGTATCATCGCCAATATAACCTTTTACTTTTTCAACAAGGTCTTTAAACTTTTCCTCGTCAGCCTCTTTATTGTCGCTTTGAGTCAGGGCAGAGTCAATTCTCTTGAATTTAACGTCTTGCTTTTTCATCTCTAAGAATGATATAAAGTGTGTATCCATAAGAGATGGTAAAAGTATTGCGTCAAGCCCCTGTTCTTTGAACATATTTATATATTGCGATTGTTGCTCTAAATCAGTAACATAGTATACATCTTTGCTTTCTTTACCGTCGAGATACTCGTCGAGTGTTACATATTTGGAGTCAGTTGTTTTATAGATTAAAACGTTTTCCACTTTTTCGTAGAATTTTTCATCTCTCATACAACCATATTTAATAAATATGTTTATATCGTCCCAATAGCGCTCATAATTTTCCTTTTCCTTTTTGTAAAGACTTGTGAGCTTGTCTGCAACCTTTTTTGTGATATGAGAGCTTATCTTTTGAACGTAACCGTCATTTTGCAAAAAGCTTCTCGATACGTTAAGCGGCAGGTCGGGGCAGTCTATAACACCCTTTAAAAGCATAAGAAATTCGGGTATTACCTCTTTAACATTATCTGCAACAAAAACCTGATTATTAAATAACTTTATCTGTCCCTCCTGACCTGAAAACTCGTGGTTAATTTTTGGGAAGTATAAAATTCCTTTTAGGTTAAACGGAAAATCAATATTGAGGTGTATCCAGAATAATGGCTCGTTAAAATCAAAGAATACATCGCGGTAAAACTCCTTGTATTCCTCATCCTTACACTCTGACGGCTTTTTCATCCATAGTGGGGTTGTGTTATTTATCGGCTTTGGAGTGTCTTTCTCGTCAGTTTCTTTTTTAGTGTCCCCAACTATATCGAGATATATTTCTACGGGTAGGAAAGAACAATACTTATTTAAAATCTGACGAATTGTATTTTCCTCTAAAAATTCCTTGCTGTCCTCTGCGATATTAAGAGTGATTGTTGTGCCTCTCTCACATCTTTGACCCTCGCTCATTTCATATTCCATACTGCCGTCGCAAACCCATTTTGCTGCCTTTGCGCCGTCAACATATGAAAGTGAGTCAATCTCAACACTGTCGCTTACCATGAATGCACTGTAAAAACCAAGACCGAAGTGGCCTATTATTTGTGCACCCTTGTCGTTTTCATCCTTGTACTTTGCTAAAAAGTCGCTTGCACCACTAAATGCAATCTGGTTTATATATTTATCAATCTCCTCGGCGCTCATGCCGATACCGTTGTCGGATATTATAAGCTTTTTGTTCTTCTTATCAACACTGACAATAACCTTGTATTCGGGATTATCCTCAACGGCAGCTTCGCCAATGCCTGATAGCTTTTTTAACTTTGTTATAGCATCGCAAGCATTAGAAACAAGCTCGCGAAGAAAAATATCCTTATCAGAATATAACCATTTTTTTATAATAGGAAACAGATTTTCGCTATCAACTGAAATATTACCTTTTGCCATATTTATCATAACCTTTCTTTTATATAGTAATCTAAAGGATATTATAATACCAAAAAATACATTTGTCAACACGTATTTATGCATAAAGCATCAAGCTTTTGTAAACTATTTGTTAAAAATATTTATTCATAAACGCAGATTAAAAAATTTTATATTTATAATGTTAAAAATGAGGTGTAGAAGTTGACAAACATGGGATTGAATGGTATAATACAAAATGGATATTGTTGTCTTGTTTTACAGTATAAGTGTGAATTTATGCGAGATTTTAGTGAGAGGTATCATATGAATATAATACAGAAAAGAATAGAGGAGCTTACAAAAAAGCTTAATTATCATAATCATAAGTATTATGTTGATGATAAACCCGAAATTTCTGACTTTGAGTTTGATAAAATGCTTCTTGAGTTAGAAAAGCTTGAAGAAGAATACCCCGAATACAAGAAATCAAACTCACCAACTGCAAGAGTTGGCGGAGAGGCAGTTTCAATATTTAATAAGGTGGAGCACATTGTACCAATGGAAAGTTTGCAAAAAGCGTTTTCAAAATCGGAAATACTGGATTTTGAAAAACGTGTAAAGGCAGTTGTTCCAAATGTCGAATATGTTGTAGAACATAAAATAGACGGACTTTCTGTTTCGCTTGAATACGAAAACGGTGAATTTGTAAGAGGCTCTACACGAGGCGACGGTATAACGGGTGAGGATGTTTCGGAAAACATTAAAACAATTAAGAGTGTCCCGCTGACTCTAAAGGATAAAATCCCATATCTCGAGGTAAGGGGAGAGGTGTTTTTATCAAGAGATAATTTCGAAAAGATAAATGCATATTTAGAAGATATAGATGAACCTCTGTTTGCAAATCCAAGAAATGCTGCGGCAGGCTCACTAAGACAGCTTGACCCCAAAATTGCTGCAAAACGAAACTTAGATATCTTTGTTTTTAATATACAGAGAATTGAGGGTGTGGAGATTACAAACCATATTCAGGGTCTTAGATTTTTAAAGGAACAGGGTTTTAAAACCATTATGAACGATAAAACCTTTAAAAATGTTGATGAAGCCTTTGAAGAAATCCAAAAAATTGGTTTTGAACGCGGGGAATTGTACTTTGATATAGACGGTGCAGTAATAAAGGTTAATGATTTTGCGGCACGTTTGGAGCTTGGCTCAACTGCAAAATTCCCAAGATGGGCAATAGCATATAAATATCCCGCAGAACAACAAAAGACCAAAATAAAAGAAATACGTGTTCAGGTGGGAAGAACGGGTGTTATCACACCTCTTGCAATACTCGATACTGTAAGGATTGCAGGCTCTAATGTATCAAGAGCAACACTTCATAATCAGGACTATATTGACGAAAAGGATATACGGGTAGGCGATAGTGTTGTAATTCAAAAAGCAGGTGATATTATTCCTGCAGTGGTAGAGGTAATAAAAGAGGAAAGAGATGGAAGTGAAGTTCCGTTTAAAATTCCCGATGTATGTCCCGAATGCGGTGCTACAGTGCTTCGTGAAGACGGTGAGGCTGCATACAGATGTACAGGAGTAAATTGCCCTGCACAGAGAATGAGAAATATTATCCACTTTGTATCGAGAAATGCAATGGATATTGACGGACTTGGCCCCTCAATAATTGAGCAGATGCTTGATAGGGGTTTGATTGAGACAGCGGCGGACCTTTATTATATTAAAGCTCATGATATCGCAAAAATGGATAAGCTTGGCGATAAGAGTGCGGCAAAGCTTATAGAGCAGATAGAAAAGTCAAAAACAAATCCTCTGTATCGTCTTATAAATGCATTGGGTATACGTCATATAGGTGAAAAAGGCGCAAAGATGCTATCTAAAAAGTTTAAGACACTGAGTGCACTTATGGAGGCTGATATACAAACGCTTTGCGAGGTTGAGGATGTTGGCGAAATAATGGCGCAGTCTGTTGTTGACTATTTTAGCCAAGAGCAAAACCGGGACTATATAAATCGCCTTACAGACGCGGGTGTAAATTGTGTTGATGATAGTGAACAGTCTGCACTCAACAATAAATTTGAAGGTAAGATATTTGTCCTTACGGGGACACTAAATAAATACAAAAGAAACGAAGCCTCTCAGATGATCGAAAGTATGGGTGGCAAAACCTCGTCATCGGTTTCTAAAAAGACAGACTATGTTTTGGCGGGAGCGGAGGCAGGCTCTAAATTGGAAAAAGCTCAAAGTCTTGGTGTTAAAGTTATAAGCGAAGATGAATTTGAGCAAATGATAAAGTAAATAAAATATTTCAATATATGAGGAGGACGTAGTATGAACTACACAAAAATGAACAAAGAAGAACTTATGGCAGAAAAGGAAGCTGTATTAAAGAAGTACCATGAGCTTAAAGATATGGGACTTAATCTTAATATGGCAAGGGGAAAGCCATCAACAGAGCAGCTTGAACTATCTAACGGAATGTTGGATGTTTTAACAAGAGATGACGTTGCAAAAGCAAATGATGGCGATTTAAGAAACTATGGTATAGTAGACGGTATAGATGAGTGCAAAGAAATAATGGCACAGGTTTTAGAAACCAAGCCTGAAAATGTTATTGTTTTTGGTAACTCATCGCTTAATATTATGTATGATACAGTATCAAAGGCAATGACACACGGTGTACTTGGTAACACACCATGGTGTAAGCTTGATAAAGTAAAGTTTTTGTGCCCTGTTCCGGGATATGACCGTCATTTTGCAGTTACCGAAACTTTTGGTATAGAAATGATAAATGTTCCCATGACTGACGAGGGTCCTGATATGGATGTGGTTGAAGAGCTTGTTAAGGATGAGGCAATAAAGGGTATGTGGTGTGTTCCAAAGTACTCAAACCCTACAGGTATTTCATTCTCGGATGCAGTTATAAAGAGAATTGCAAAATTAAAGACTGCTGCTTGTGATTTCAGACTTTTCTGGGATAATGCATACTGCGAACACCACTTCTACAAAGATGACCAGGACGAAATTTTAAATATTCTTGAAGAATGTGAAAAGGCAGGAAATGCTGATATGCCTTATGTATTTACATCAACATCAAAAATCACATGGCCCGGTAGCGGCGTTGCAGTAATGGCAGCTTCAAAAGCTAATATTGATTCTATAAAGAAACTGATTTCGTTCCAGACAATAGGTCATGATAAAATAAATCAAATGAGACACGTAAAATTGTTTGGTAACTACGAGGGGTTAAAGGACTATATGATGAAGCACGCAGACCTTTTAAGACCAAGATTTGAAGTGGTTGCAAAAAGCTTAAATGAGGGACTTGGCGGTTTGGGTATAGCTGACTGGACAGAGCCAAAGGGCGGATACTTTGTATCATTCAATACACTTGATGGTTGTGCAAAGAGAACAGTAGAGCTTTGTAAAGAAGCAGGTGTCGTAATGACAGGTGCAGGTGCTACATATCCATACGGAAAAGACCCCAAAGATGCAAACATAAGAATTGCACCATCATTACCGACAGTTGACGAATTGCAAAAAGCCTGCGAGGTGTTTGTAACAAGTGTTAAGCTTGCAAGTTTAGAGAAGCTTTGCAGTATGTAATTTTGCGATATATTCACCATTGTTTACTAAGAAATATCCATATATTTCAAAATAACACAAAAAACCTCAAAAAATCTGTATTTTTCTTTAAAAATAACAAATTTCTACTTGATTTTTTGAATAAAAGGTGTTATGATTAAACGTGATGTAATATATATGGGCACGCAATGGTGTTTGTATTTATATAAAAAGATAAAAAGCCTTTAGCGCTAAAAAGGTTTTTGTCATGGGGAGGTCATACGATTTCCCTATAAGTAAAATATATTTTTGGAGGGGATTTTCCAATGGCAAGAAAAATGAAAACCATGGATGGAAATAACGCTGCAGCTTACGCTTCATATGCGTTTACAGACGTTGCGGCTATCTATCCTATAACACCATCTTCTAACATGGCAGAAGTAACCGATAAATGGGCAGCTTCGGGTATGAAGAATATTTTTGGCCAAACTGTAAGAGTTGCCGAAATGCAATCAGAAGCCGGTGCGGCCGGTACAGTTCACGGTTCATTAACAGCCGGTGCGTTGACAACAACTTACACTGCATCACAGGGTTTACTTCTTATGATTCCTAATATGTATAAAATTGCTGGTGAGATGCTTCCTTGCGTATTTAACGTATCAGCAAGAACTATTGCATCTCATGCATTATCAATTTTTGGCGACCACCAGGACGTTATGGCTTGTCGTCAAACAGGTTTTGCTATGCTTGCATCAACAAATCCGCAAGAGGCAATGGATTTGGGTGCAGTAGCACACCTTTCAACAATAAAGGGCAGAGTTCCTTTCTTGCACTTCTTTGACGGTTTTAGAACATCTCACGAATATCAAAAGGTAGCTTGCTGGGATTATGCTGATTTAGCTGAGATGGTTGACTGGGACGCTATAAACTCATTCAGACGCGGCTCACTAAACCCTGAACACCCTGCTCAAAGAGGTACTGCTCAAAACGGAGACGTATTCTTCCAGGCAAGAGAAGCATGTAACGAATATTACAATGCACTTCCTGCAGTTGTAGAAGAGTACATGAATAAAGTAAATGAAAAAATCGGTACAGACTATAAGCTATTCAACTACTACGGTGCAGCTGATGCAGAGCACGTTATAATAGCTATGGGTTCTGTTACAGATACAATGCAGGAAACTGTTGATTACTTGAATGCAAACGGCGGCAAGGTAGGTATGATTAAGGTAAGGCTTTACAGACCATTCTCAGTTGAGCATCTTGCAAAAGCAATGCCAAAGAGCGTTAAGTACATCACTGTTATGGACAGAACAAAAGAGCCTGGTGCTTGTGGCGAACCGTTGTATCTTGATGTTGTTGCAGCATTGCAGGAAACTGAGTTTAAGGATGTTATGGTTATGGCAGGTCGTTATGGTCTTGCATCAAAGGACACAACTCCTGCGTGCATAATTGCAGTATTTAAGAATAAGACAAAGAAGCACTTTACAGTAGGTATCGAAGATGATGTTACAGGACTTTCACTTCCGCTTGATGAGAACCCCGATACAACACCGGTTGGTATCACAAGCTGTAAGTTCTGGGGTCTTGGTGCAGACGGTACAGTTGGTGCTAACAAGAACTCAGTTAAGATTATAGGCGACCACACAGATATGAACGTACAGGCTTACTTTGACTATGATTCAAAGAAGTCAGGTGGTTTAACATGTTCACATCTTCGTTTTGGTAATCCGAAAATCACATCAACATACCTTATTTCAAAGGCTGACTTTGTAGCTTGTCATAAAGCTTCATATGTAAGAGTATATGATATGGTACAAGACGTTAAGCCCGGCGGTGTATTCTTATTAAACTGCTCATGGGATATGAATGAGCTTGAAGAACACTTGCCCGGACAAGTTAAGAGATATATTGCTGAAAATAACATTCAGTTCTATACAATAGATGGTGTTAAGATTGGTAAAGAAATCGGTCTTGGTAACAGAATTAACACAGTTTTGCAATCAGCATTCTTTAAGCTTGCAAACATTATTCCTGAGGAAGATGCAATCAAGTATATGAAGGAGGCTGCAACTGCTTCATACTCAAAGAAGGGTGATGCAATCGTTAAGATGAATCACGATGCTATTGATGCGGGTGCAAACAACGTTAATAAGATTGAAGTTCCTGCAAGCTGGAAGGACGCACAGGACGAGGTTCTTGGTACTGTTCACGAGGGCGAGGGTGAGCTTATAGATTATGTAAACAATATTCTTGTTCCTATAAGCAGATTTAATGGTGCTTCTCTTCCTGTTTCAGCATTTAAGCCGTATGTAACAGGTCAGGTTCCTTTAGGTTCATCTGCATTCGAAAAGAGAGGTATTGCAATAGATGTTCCTGAATGGAACAAGGATACTTGTATCCAGTGCGGTAACTGTGCATACGTATGTCCTCATGCATGTATCAGACCTGTCGTTCTTACAGAAGAAGAGCTTAAGAATGCTCCTGAGGGTATCAAATACACATCACTTAAGCAACTTGATGGTTTCTACTATACAATGGCTATTTCAGTTATGGACTGTACAGGTTGCGGAAGCTGTGCCAACGTATGTCCTATGAATGCAAAGGCTCCGACACTTGTTATGAAACCGCTTGAAACTCAACTTGACGAACAAAAAGGCTTTGACTATGCAGTAACACTACCTCAAAAGGCAGAAGTTGAAGAGAAGTTTAAGACTACAACAGTTAAGGGCTCACAATTTAAAAAGCCATATCTTGAATTCTCAGGTGCTTGTGCAGGTTGTGGTGAAACACCATATGCTAAGCTTGTTACTCAACTGTTTGGAGACAGAATGTTACTTGCAAATGCAACAGGTTGCTCATCAATCTGGGGTGGTTCATGTCCTTCAACACCATATGCGATGGACGAAAAAGGCTACGGTCCTGCATGGGCTAACTCATTGTTCGAGGACAATGCTGAGTTTGGTTATGGTATGTTTATTGCACAAGACACAATAAGAAGAAAGAATATAGATAAGCTTACAAAAATTGCAGAGGAGAACGCAGAAGTTAAACCTGCATTTGATAAGTTTATGGAAACAGCAAATGACAGCGGTGCAAACAGAGTTGCTGCTGATGAGCTTATAAAGGCGATTTCAAACATCAATAGCGAAGATGCTAAAAACGTATTAGCAGATAAGGAATACCTTGCTAAGAAGTCTTGCTGGATGTTTGGCGGCGACGGTTGGGCTTACGATATAGGCTTTGGCGGTCTTGACCACGCACTTGCTTCAGGCGAGGATATAAACATTCTTGTATTCGATACAGAAGTATACTCAAATACAGGCGGTCAGTCTTCAAAGGCTACGCCAACAGGTGCTATTGCACAATTTGCAGCAGCAGGTAAGGAAGTCAAGAAGAAGGACCTTGCAGCAATAGCTATGTCATATGGTTATGTATATGTTGCTCAAATTGCACAGGGTGCAGACCAGAATCAATGTCTGAAGGCTATAATTGAGGCAGAAAGCTATCACGGACCATCACTGATTATTGCATATGCTCCATGTATCAACCACGGTATCAAGGGTGGTATGTCAATAGCTCAGACAGAAGAAAAGAAGGCCGTTGAGTCAGGTTACTGGCATTTGTTCAGATTTGACCCAAGACGTGCTAAGGAAGGTTTAAATCCGTTCCAGCTTGATTCTAAAGCTCCTAAGACTGATTATGAAGAATTCTTAATGGGTGAAGTTCGTTACAACTCACTTGCTCGTTCAAATCCTGAAAGAGCAAAGGAATTGTTCGAGAAAGCTAAGAAGAACGCAGAAGAAAAGTATGCTAAGCTTGTAAAAATGGCTGAATAATATCTTATAAATAAGGGCAGGCTTCGATAAAACGAAGCCTGCTTTTTTACGGTTTCTTTACAATA
>JAZNPJ010000205.1:0-3368 GCA_045589635.1 Clostridia bacterium | reverse complement strand
ATCCTTGGAGTCGCCTCCACCGGCCGTTAACCGGCATCCTGCTCTATGAAGCACGGACTTTCCTCACCCTTGCGGGCGCAACCACCTGACTTACTCAAGATATATTTTACCATATAATTTCAAATTTTTCAAGTTATTTATTAGAATTTAATTATACAACAATAATTGACAAGTTATAAAAAAAGTAGTATAATATTAAATGGAATTTTATATAGAATGGGAGAATTGCATATTATGGATACAATGGCAGGATTAAAACGCACACATTACTGTGGAGATGTACAAGAAATCGGCTCAACAGTTGTGGTTGGCGGATATGTACAGAAAACAAGAGATTTAGGAAACTTGATTTTTATAGATTTAAGAGACAGAACAGGTATTGTTCAGCTTGCATTTAATGACAACACTGATAAGGAGATTTTTGAAAAAGCAGCAAAATGTCGTGCAGAATTTGTTGTTATGGCAAAAGGTGTTGTAAGAGAAAGAGAAGCAAAAACTGATAAAATTAAAACAGGTAATATTGAGATAATGGTAGATGATTTAAGGATTTTATCAGCAGCTCAAACACCGCCATTTGAAATTACAGACGATACAAAAGTAAATGAGGAGCTTCGTCTTAAATATCGCTATCTTGATTTAAGAAGAAATATTTTGCAGGAAAATTTAATAAAAAGAAGTAAAATTGCAAAATCAGCAAGGGATTATTTTGCCGAAAATGGTTTTATTGAAATAGAAACACCTATGATGATTAAATCAACTCCTGAGGGTGCAAGAGATTATATTGTACCTTCCCGAATTCATAAGGGAAATTTCTACGCTCTTCCCCAATCACCGCAAATATACAAGCAATTACTTATGATTGCGGGCTATGACAGATATATTCAGCTTGCACGATGCTTCAGGGACGAAGATTTAAGAGCAGACAGACAACCCGAATTTACACAAATAGACCTCGAAATGTCATTTGTTGATGTTGAGGATGTTTTAGAAATTGTAGAGGGATTTGTTAAAAGGGTATTTAATGATGTAATGGATATGGATATTCCTACACCACTCCCCCGTTTAACTTATAAAGATGCAATGAACCGCTACGGCTCAGATAAACCCGATACACGTTTTGGCATGGAGATAGTTGATATTTCCGATATAGTTAAGGACTGTGGATTTGGCGTATTCTCATCAGCTGTTGCAGACGGTGGTTCTGTACGTGCTATTGTTGCAAAAGACAGTGCAAATATATTAACAAGAAAAGAGATAGACAAGCTTACAGAATATGTAAGAGGTATTGGTGCAAAGGGACTTGCATTTATCCGTTGGGTTGATGATGAGCCGACTTGTGCATTCGCAAAATTCTTAGGTGATGGTGAGCTTGATAAGATATTGGAAAAGGTTGATGCAAAGAAGGGCGACGTTGTTTTAATTGTTGCAGACAAAGACAGAGTTACACTTCCAGTTCTTGGCTCACTTCGTACAACTGTTGCAAAACAGCTTGATATTATTCCTGATGGCTATAACTTCTTATGGATTACAGAATTCCCATTCTTTGAATATGACGAAGAAAGTGATAGTTATGTTGCTATGCATCATCCGTTTACAATGCCTATGGATGATTGTATACAGTATCTTGACAGTGCTCCCGAAAAGGTTATTGCAAAGGCTTATGACCTTGTTCTTAACGGAACAGAGCTTTCAAGCGGTTCAATACGTATTACAGACTACGAATTACAACAAAAAATGTTTGAGGCATTAGGTCTTACACAAGAAGAAATCGAAGCAAAATTCGGTTTCCTTGTAGAAGCATATAAATACGGTGCTGCACCTCATGGAGGTATGGGTATTGGTCTTGACAGACTTGCAATGATTATGTGCGGTGCAGAAAGTCTTCGTGATGTAACTGCATTCCCTAAGGTACAAAACGCGTCCGAATTGATGTCTCAGGCACCTGGTGGTGTAGACGAGGCTCAGCTCGAAGAGCTCGGAATAAAGGTTATATCAAATGAGTAAGCGCTCTGTTTTAATAAAGTTTTACAATGAGCTTCCATCTTATGTATATGACCATATCGAAACTGCCTACACAGGAGAGAGCATTAACACTCAAATAGGTTATTGTATTGATATAAAAACATTTTTTGAGTTCTTGCTAAAAACAAAGCTAACAAATATAGAGGATATTTCACAAATTACAACAAAACACCTAGAACAAGTTACAATACGTGATTTAACCTCGTATCGTGGTTATCTGTCAGAGTATGAAAGCGAATACTTAAGTGCCTCAGGCAAGGTTATAAAGATTATACGAAAAAACAGTGCATTTGGAATTAACAGAAAGCTTTCAGGTATAAGAGGTTTATTTTCATATTTATATAAGCACGATTTAATTTCCCAGAATGTAACAGATAAGCTTGATTTTCAAAAGCTGCATCAAAAAATCAAAAAACCACTGACAACACAGGAAACGCTTAAGTTTTTAGATGTATTATATAATGGTGAAAATTACTATGATGGTCGTGAACTTACTGAATATACCAGACGACGTCAACGCGATATTGCCTTATTTATTACGTATCTTGGCACAGGTTGTCGTGTGAGTGAGCTTTTAAATTTAAATATAAATGATGTTGATTTTGATAATTTTTCGTTTATAGTAACGCGAAAAGGTGGCGACCAGCAAGAGATTTTTATGCCTGTTAAAGTTCACGAGGAATTAGATAACTATTTTAGTGAGAGATTAAAATATGAAAATATAAAAGATACTGATGCACTTTTTATTAACCGTCAGGGAAAAAGAATGACGGTTGCGGGCGTCGAAAAGCTTTTAAAGAAATATTTCTTTACTGTAGGTGTAACTAATGCCGATAAAACACGTCCGCATGCACTAAGACGTACTTTTGCCTGTAACTTACTTGCAGACGGAATTGATATTAAGATGGTTGCAGACCTTATGGGACACAAAAACATAGATGTTACACATAAGTACTATGCGCAATACACTTCGCGTAAGCGAAAAGAAATAATGCAGGATTTTAAAGTGGTTGACGAAAACAGGGATTGACAAAATATATAAAATCCTTTATAATTTTTATATAAGTCAAAAAGGAGCGATTTTTATTATGAAACGTTTTATAGTTTTGTTTGCTGTTGTTATTATGAGTATAGGTCTTTGTGCCTGCGGAGGAAATAAAAATGAATACACAGAGCTTAATACTCCAGATACAACAAAAGGTTTTTCCGTAACTAATGAGTTAAGAAGTAATATAAAGGAATTTTATATTTCGCAGAGTACAACCTCTGACTGGGGCGAAGATTTGCTAAATGGTTCAACTCTTGACCAAGGTGTAAAGATGGATTTGGAGTTTTCTGGCGAGCCT
>JAZNPJ010000204.1:0-9031 GCA_045589635.1 Clostridia bacterium | reverse complement strand
ACGCGAGGGCGACGATATTGCAAGCATTGTTGTAAACAGTGTTGTAGATGCAGCACAGTCAGAGGGCTTTGAACTTCGCGACCGCGACGTTGTTTCTATAACAGAGTCTGTTGTTGCACGTGCACAGGGTAATTACGCGTCTGTTGACGCTATTGCCAAAGATGTAAAGGAGAAGTTTGGCGGCGAGACAGTTGGTGTTATATTCCCAATTTTAAGTCGTAACCGTTTTGCTATATGCTTAAGAGGTATTGCAAAGGGTGCAAAAAAGATTGTTTTAATGCTTAACTATCCAAGCGATGAGGTGGGAAATGCTTTAGTTTCTCTTGACCAGCTTGACGAGGCAGGTATTAACCCATATTCAGATGTACTTTCAGAGGCAAAATACAGAGAATTGTTTGGCGAAAACCCGCATCCGTTTACAGGTGTTGACTATGTTAAATATTACGGAGACTTAATACGCTCCTGCGGTGCAGAGGCAGAGATTGTACTTGCAAATGACCCAAGAGTTATTCTAAATTACACAAAAAATGTTCTAAACTGCGATATACACACACGCGCACGTACAAAGAGAATTTTACGTGATGCAGGTGCACAGATTGTTTTTGGTCTTGATGAAATTCTTAACCATTCAATAGACGGCAGCGGATTTAACGAAAAGTATGGTCTGCTTGGCTCTAACAAGTCTACAGAAGACAGTGTTAAGTTATTCCCTCAGGATTGCTTTGATTTAGTAAACAATATTCAAGCTCAATTCTTAGCTGCTACAAACAAGCACATTGAAGTTATGGTATACGGTGATGGTGCATTTAAAGACCCTGTAGGAAAAATCTGGGAGCTTGCCGACCCGATTGTTTCTCCTGCATATACAAAGGGCCTTGAGGGAACACCGAACGAGCTTAAGCTTAAGTATCTTGCTGATAACGATTTTGCTGACCTTAAGGGTGAGGAATTAAAAAATGCCATTGAGGCGGCTATCCGCAAAAAGGATGATGACCTTGTAGGCAATATGGCATCTCAGGGAACAACACCGCGTCGTCTTACAGACTTAATCGGTTCACTGTGCGACCTTACAAGCGGCTCCGGCGACAAGGGTACACCTGTGGTTTTAGTTCAGGGATATTTTGATAATTTAACAGACTAATTAAAATGCGGAGTAAAATCCGCATTTTTTAATATCTATATTATAAATTTAGGTATAAGTCTTGACAATATTTTAAACTTGTTATAAAATAATTATAACAAATAAGCTAAAATTGAAAGGAGTAAGTATAATGGAAAATAATATAATTATGCTTGAGGATGAGAACGGTTGTTCTATCGAATTTGAAGTTATTGATGTTTTTGAACTTGATGAAGTAACTTATTTTGCACTTGTTGAGGTTATGCCTGAAGAAGAGGAAAGTGATGAAGTTCTTTTGATGCAGGTTATCGGCGACCTTGACTCTGACGATGCAGAGCTTGTTATGATTGATGATGAAGAACAGCTTCAAAAAGCATTTGATGAATTTTGCAGACGCGACGAGGAAAATATCGGCGAATAATCAAATTTCTTTCTCCTGTAACATTATTTTAAAATAATAATATAATAAAATGTATTGTTTTTTTTAAAAAATGTGTTACAATAATTATAGTGCAAAACTTCTAAATCTTGCACCTAATAAAATTTCAATATGCAAGTTACCCTGAGATTTCGCGTGTAGCAGTCTTTTTTTTACCAACACTTCTAACAAGGGATTTAATCTTCGTTTGCAGCGTAAATGCCTCCTTTGCTTATGCAATGCCAGTGGACTTATAAAACAAACGAGAACTGCCCACCTGCTTATGCAGGTAGAAAACAGACTGTGATTTACGGTTATTTTGGGGTTTTTTGTATATTTTAATAATGTGAATTTTTTGTTACAATTTAACAGTTTTTTGTATGACTTTTTAGTTATATTGCAATCATGTTAATAAAATTTTATTTTTTTTAAATTACTATTGATTTTTATGGCAAAAAATAGTAGAATAGTTGTGATAATTATAATTGGGTTTTTATGTGAATTTTTATGGAGGTATAAAATGTCATTCCTATCGGTTTTAAGCATTATTTTGCAAGTGTTTTCGTTAAGTATCGGAATGTATTATTTTTTGGTGGGATTAAGCGGATTTATAAAAAAGCATGATACGCATACAAAAATTTCGGATAAACTTCACCGATATGCGCTTATTGTTTCTGCACACAACGAACAGGCAGTAATCGCAAACATGGTTGAATCTTTAAAAAGAATCGATTACCCCGAGGAATACTATGATATATATGTAATTGCAGACAACTGCACCGATAATACTGCCGAGGCAGCAAAAAATGCAGGCGCAATCGTATACGAAAGAACAGATGCAACCAAACGCGGTAAAGGCTTCGCTCTTGAATGGATTTTTGAAAAGCTTTTTGATATGGGCGATAAGTATGACTATATATCAATATTTGATGCAGACAATCTTGTTGACCCCGGATTTTTAAAGGCAATGAATGAAAAAGCAAATCAGGGATTTAAGGTCGTTCAGGGATTTTTAGACAGTAAAAACCCATACGATTCGTGGATAAGTGCCTCATATTCATTCTGTTTCTGGTGTGTAAACCGTATTTTCCAGCAGGCAAGATATAACATAGGATTATGTTGTGAGCTTTCAGGAACGGGCTTTATAATAGCATTAGATACACTAAAAAAGCTTGGTTGGGGCGCAACATGTCTTACAGAAGATATGGAATTTACCATGAAGTTGTGTTTAAACGACGAAAAGGTTGCTTTTGCATATGATGCAAAGGTATATGACGAAAAACCCCTTACACTTGTTCAGTCATGGAAACAAAGAAAAAGATGGATGCAAGGTCATTGTGATGTGGCATCAAGATACTTCTGGAAGCTTATAAAAAAAGGCATTAAAGAAGGAAAGCTCTCATGCATAGACTGTGCAACATATCTTGTTCAGCCGATAAGAATTATTGCAATGGGAATAATAACATTCTTTGCATATGCACAAACCTTCTACCCCGACGGAAACTTAGGTTATTGGCAGCTTAATTATATTTTTGAAAGCCCTTTAATTTGGAGTATTATCTCTATTGTTCAGCTATGCTACACTCCATTTGTTATATGGTACGAAAGACGCGAATTTAAACCGTCTATGATTTTGTTCTATTTAGGATATATCATATATAACTTCACATGGGTGCCGATTGCAATAGCGGGAATGATAGATAAAAACAAAACCGAGTGGTCGCACACTGCACATACAAGAACAATAAGCATAGAGGAAATTGACAATTTAAAAAGCAAAAACAAAGCATAACCAAAAGGGGAGTGTTGCATTAAGCAACACCCCCTTTTTTGAGGCGAATGGATTTAGATGCAGAATTCACGAAACGAAACAAAATGCGGTAATAACAGCATTTTGTCTTGTCTGAAGGCGTACGTTGGTACGTCGAATGATGAGTTTCGTGAATAGTTCAAAGACATAAATAAAAGAAATTCGAGCCAAATGCCCGAATTTCTACATTGATTTTATTCAGATTTTTTATGAAACTAGCATAAAGCCATTGTAGAGTCTTTGAACGTTCTGCGCTAAATACAACAGCCTTTATTTATATTTCTCTGTATTCCTTTTGTCCTGTTTCGTAGAGGTCGTTACCCTCGCAGTCCATTAGTACAACTGCAGGGAAATCCTCAACCACAAGACGTCTTATTGCCTCTGTGCCTAAATCATCATATGCAACTACCTCTGCCTCTTTTATACACTCGGCAATCAAAGCACCGGCACCGCCTATTGCACCAAAATACACAACACAGTTACGTTTTATTGCCTCAACTACTTCCTTTGAACGTACGCCCTTACCTATCATAGCACCAAGACCGTTATCCAAAATCATTGGTGTGTACGCGTCCATTCTGCCTGCAGTTGTAGGCCCACATGAGCCAATAACCTCGCCCGGTTTTGCGGGACAAGGACCTGCATAATAAATCATCTGGTCTTTTAAATCTATCGGGAATGGCTCGCCCTCTTTAAAAAGTCTTGTCATTCTCTCGTGCGCAGCATCACGCGCAGTGTAGATTACACCGCTGATTAAAACACTGTCGCCAACCTTTAGTTCTTTTATTACATCCTTTGTTATAGGTGCTTTTATATGTTTTACTGACATTGTATCTTTCCTTTCTACTTCACAGTCCATTCGATTTTTCCCGCTACTCCGCTAGTCATACCCTTACGTGCCTCGCTTACTGTGAATACGCGGTTTAGGGCAAGACCAAAGCTCCTGAAAATTGCTTCCCAGATATGATGTCCGTTATGACCTTTTAACAAGTCAATGTGAAGTGTACAACAAGCACCCTGTGCAAAGCCCTCTAAAAATGTTTCCAAATCCTGTGAGTACATACCCTCAACGGTAGACTCTATTTCGCAGCCATGATAGTCAATATCAATATATGCTCTCGACTCAAAGCTTATTGCACACTGTGCCTTTGCCTCGTCAATTATGCCCACTGCATCGCCAAAGCCAAGCGCACCGTCGGTTTTATCTATGTACTCCTTTGCGGCTTTACCCATTGCAATTCCCAAATCCTCACATATTACGTGAGAGAGTGTAAATTCATCAAGCGACATATCAACATCAATATTAAATTCGCCCCTCCATGCAATGTGCTCTATCATATGGTTAAGGAATGTAATAGGTGTTTTTATGTGCTTTCTGTAGTCGGGTCTGATTGGTGAAAAATCGAAAACGACTTTCATTTCAGATTCCGTTGTTTTTCGTGTTACGGATATTTTCTCCATAGGTTTTACCCCTTTTCATTTTTAATAATTTGCATATACAATCTGCTTAATTTGAAGATTATTTGCGTTCTTTAACGGCAAGCCCATGTGTATCAAAGCCCTCAACTGTTGCAAAGCGGTATGCATAGTCCCTTACATTCTCAAAGCCATCCTTTGACGCGTAGCCCACTGATGAACGCTTTAAAAAGTCCTGAACACTTACTGATGAGAATGTTTTTGCAAAACCGCCTGTCGGCAATATTGCATTTGGACCAAGTACAAAGTTACATAAAGTAACAGGTGTGTACTCGCCAAGCAATATCTCGCCCGCATTTTTTATAAGGGGCAGAACGTCAAATGGTTTTTCGGTCATAACCTCCATATGCTCGGGCGCATATTCATTTACAAAGTCGATTGATTCTTCAAGTGAGTCTGTAAGTATTACACCGCCGTATGTAGTAAGGTTAATTTCTATAAATTCTTTTCTCTTTGGAGAAATCTTTTCTAATTGTTCATTTACAATCGGAATAACTGCATCAACAAGCTCTTTTGAATGAGTAACCAAAAGTGCGGCACTATCAGGTCCATGTTCTGCTTCTATCATCCAGTCAAGTGCAACCTTGTGCGGGTCTGCTTTTTCATCTGCAAGCACTATAATCTCTGACGGGCCTGCCGGCAAGCCTGCGTCTATGTGGTTTGAAAGAACTCTCTTTGCCGCTGTTGCATAGCTGTTACCAGGTCCTATGATTTTATGACATTTCGGAATAGTCTCTGTTCCATATGCAACCGCAGCAACTGCCTGTATTCCGCCTACCTTATAAATTTCACTAATACCTATTATCTTGGCTGCGGCTAAAATTGCATCATCAACCTCACCTTTTTCGTTTGGAGGTGTTACAACAACAATTCTTGGCACTTTTGCAACAACTGCGGGAATACCCAACATACACAAAACTGACGGGAACGAACCCTTACCATGCGGAACATACAGGCAAACATCTACTATCGGTGTTGTTTTTTCGCCGACCATAAGACCGTTATCTACCATTGTAAACCACATTTCCTCAGGTAGTTGCTTTTCGTGGAAATCGTATATGTTTTTGTATGCATACTCTATTGCTTCTCTTGTTTTAGCATCAAGTCTTGCATAGCCCTTATCAATTTCCTCAGGAGTTACTTTCATACCCTCGGCAGTAAGCTCAACCTTGTCAAACTTAGCAGTATATTCTAAAACTGCCTTGTCGCCTCTTGCCTTTATATCGTCTGATACTTCCTTTGCAATTTTCATTTGCTCGGTAATATCAAGCTCTGCCCTCTTCATTATGAAGTCGTACTGCTCTTTTGTCATCTGTGATAGTTTGTATATATTAGGTTGCATTTTGCACCATTCCTTTCGCATGTGGAAATATTTATCAGTTAAATAAGTCCTTCATTTTATCTTTAAAACTTTTTTTCTTTTTATATAAAGCCTCATCATCAAATTCTCTTAGCATATCCTTTTGCTTGTCGGATAAATTCTTTGGGATTTCGACGTCTACTATAACATACTGGTCGCCTCTGCCCTTAGAACGAAGATAAGGGATACCCTTTCCGCGTAATCTAAATCGCGTCTGCGGTTGTGTACCCTCAGGGATATCATACTCAACAGGTCCGTCTATTGTAGGCACTGTAAGCTTTGCACCTAAAATTGCCTGAACAACCGAAACGGGCATTGTGATATATACGTCATTACCCTCACGTCTGAAAATTTCGTGTCGCTTTACTCTTATTGTTAAAAGTAAATCGCCGTTAGGGCCGCCTCTTTCACCTGCTTCGCCCTTACCCGAAATCTGCATTGTCTGTCCGTCATCAATTCCTGCAGGAATATCCACCTCAACAGTTTTATTCTTTCTTACCTTACCTGCACCTCTGCAGTCTTTACATGGGTCATTTATCTTTTTACCCTTACCGCTACATTCAGGACACGTTGTTACATTGGTCATATATCCAAGCATTGTACGTTGTTGTATCTGTATCTGCCCTGTTCCGTTACACCTTGTACACGTAATTGGGCTTGTACCGGGCTTTGCACCGCTACCGTTACATGTGTCGCACTTATCCTGAACGGATATATTTATCTTTTTCTTTGTACCGAATGCCGCCTCGGTAAAGTCTATGTTTATGATTTGTCTTAAATCTGCACCGCGTCTTGGTCCATTACGTCGACTTTGACCACCAAAGCCTCCAAAACCTCCGAATATATCACTGAATATATCTCCAAAATCAAAGCCTGCACCGTTAAATCCGCCGCCGCCCGCACCAAAGTTGGGGTCAACACCCGCATGACCAAACTGGTCATAACGTGATTTCTTTTCGGGGTCGGATAAAACTCCGTATGCCTCGTTTACCTCTTTAAACTTTGCTTCTGCTTCTGCGTTGCCGGGGTTAAGGTCAGGATGATATTTTTTTGCTTCTTTTCTGTATGCTTTTTTTATTTCTGCGTCGCTTGCGCCTTTATTTACGCCAAGCACCTCATAATAATCTCTTTTATCAGCCAATTTTTTCACCTACCGCACTTTATTATACAATACATTTTAAATTTTGTAAAGTATCTATTGGAAAAAAGCACAACAACTTATTTGCTGTGCTTTTTTTATTTAATTTTAAATTAGTCGTTGTCAACCTCTCTGTAGTCCGCCTCATAAACATTGTCGTCATTTTGTGCACCGCCACCATTTGCTCCGTTGAAATCTTCAGGATTTGGTTGTGCACCCTGAGGGTTAGCTTGTTGATATAACTTTTCTGAAATTGAGTAGAACTTTTGTTGCAAGCTTTCTGCTGCAACCTTAATTGCCTCTGTATCTGTGCCCTTTAGTGCCTCTTTTACTTTTTCAATCTCGGCAGTTACTGCGTCCTTGTCGGCAGCGTCTATCTTGTCGCCAACCTCGCCAAGTGTTTTTTCTGATTGATATACCAATGACTCGGCATTGTTTCTTGTTTCTACTTCTTCTTTTCTCTTCTTATCTTCTTCAGCATACTTTTCTGCCTCTTTTACTGCCTTTTCGATATCCTCGTCGCTAAGGTTTGTTGAAGCAGTAATTGTAATCTTCTGCTCGTTACCTGTACCATGGTCTTTTGCAGAAACATTTACAATACCGTTTGCGTCGATATCGAATGTTACTTCAATCTGAGGCACACCACGTGGAGCCGGTGCAATGCCTGTAAGATTAAATCTGCCAAGAGTTTTGTTATATTGTATCATTTCTCTCTCGCCCTGTGCAACGTGAACTTCAACAGATGTCTGACCGTCTGCAGCAGTTGAGAATATTTGTGATTTCTTTGTAGGAATAGTTGTATTTCTTTCAATTAGCTTTGTAAATACTCCGCCCATTGTTTCGATACCTAATGAAAGCGGTGTTACGTCAAGAAGAAGTACGCCTGTTTCTTCTCCGCCAAGAACACCCGCCTGTCTTGCAGCACCTACTGCAACACATTCGTCAGGGTTAATACCCTTGTGCGGCTCTTTGTTCATTTCCTTTTTAACTGCTTCTTGTACTGCAGGAATTCTTGATGAACCACCAACCAAAAGAACCTCGTCAATATCTGATGGAGTTAGGTCAGCGTCCTTCATAGCATTTCTTATAGATACCAATGTTCTGTCTACCAAATCTGCAGTCAACTCATCAAACTTAGCCTTTGTTACTGTAATGTCAAGGTGCTTTGGACCTGTTGCATCTGCAGTAATAAACGGAAGATTAACATTTGAAGTTGTTGTTGTAGAAAGCTCAATCTTTGTCTTTTCTGCAGCTTCCTTTAATCTTTGCATAGCCATCTTGTCGTTTGAAAGGTCTACACCCTCACTCTTTTTGAATTCTGCTACAAGATAGTCTATAATTCTCTGGTCGAAGTCGTCTCCGCCAAGCTTTGTATCACCGTTTGTTGATAAAACCTCGAATACACCATCACCAATTTCAAGAATTGAAACGTCGAATGTACCGCCGCCAAGGTCATATACCATTATTGTCTGGTCCTTATCGCTCATGCCATACGCAAGAGCAGCAGCAGTAGGCTCGTTTATAATTCTTAAAACTTCAAGACCTGCAATCTTACCCGCGTCCTTTGTTGCCTGACGTTGTGAGTCGTTAAAGTATGCAGGAACTGTAATAACTGCCTGTGTAACAGTTTCGCCAAGGTAGCTTTCCGCGTCTGTCTTTAGCTTTGATAAAATCATTGCACTGATTTCTTGCGGTGTGTATGCCTTGCC
>JAZNPJ010000203.1:0-3979 GCA_045589635.1 Clostridia bacterium | reverse complement strand
AGGTGTATATATAATGCATAATAGCGAAGATGAGGTTATATATGTAGGCAAGGCAAAAAACTTAAAAAACAGAGTGCGGCAGTATTTTAGAAAAAACTCAAATCACACTCCAAAGGTTTTGGCTATGGTAGAAAACATAGCCTGTTTTGAGTATATAGTAACAGATTCCGAAACAGAGGCACTTGCGCTTGAATGTAATTTAATTAAAAAATATAAACCTAAATACAATATATTATTAAAGGACGATAAGCACTATCCGTATATAAAGGTTACAATAAACGAGGAATATCCTAAAGTTTTAAGTACGAGAAGACTGTTGCATGATGGTGCAAAATACTACGGACCCTATATGGGTAAGGGTACGGTTAAAAATATGCTCGAAATTGTCCAGAAACTATTTAAGCCGCCTACATGTAAGCGTAAATTTCCGCAGGATATAAATAAAGGCAGACCGTGCCTTAACTATCATATAAATAACTGCTTTGCACCATGTACGGGAAAGGTTTCAAAAGAGGAATTCCGTAAGGTTTTCTTTGAGATATGCTCCTTTCTGGACGGTAACCACAAGCAGCTTATAAAAGAACTAGAGGACGAAATGAAGGTAGCGTCTTCAAAGCTTAACTTTGAGGCCGCGGCAATGCTTAGAGATAAAATCCGCTCTATAAAGGAAATTGAAGAAAAGCAAAAGATAATAAATACAGGCAAAAAAACAGAGCAGGATATTATTGCACTTTCAAAATCTGAAAACATTGCGTTTTGCGAAATGTTTTTTGTGCGCGGCGGTAAAATGATTGGCAGAGAGAGCTATAAGCTAAATAACATTGCTCTTTCAGATTGCAATGAGATAATGACAAATTTTGTTGAGCAATTTTACGAAAACAGCGAGTTTGTTCCGCAAGAGATAATAACTGAATACGAAATTGATGAGGTCGATGTCATTTGCCAATGGCTTAGAGAAAAAAAGAAGAAAAAGGTAACAATTACAACGCCAAAGCGTGGTGAAAAGCTAAAGCTTATAAAAATGGCTAAGAAAAATTCCGATATGGCACTGCAAAATTATAAAATTAAGCAGTTAAAGGAAAAGGAGAGGAATACAGTTCTTACGTCATTTGCAGAGCTTTTATCGCTTGATAAACTTCCACAAAGAATAGAGGCATACGATATTTCAAATATAAGCGGTACAGATAATGTAGGTGCAATGGTCGTGTTTGAAAATGGTATTCCTGCAAAGAGTAAATACAGATTATTTAAAATAAAGTCGTTTGATGGTGCTGATGATTACAGTGCAATGAGAGAGGTCATATACAGACGCCTGCGTCATGCAATGGAGGAAGAAGTCCAGATAAGCGAGGGTAAAATGCAAGTAGATGATGCAAAGTTTTTACCGCTTCCCGACGTTATATTGCTTGACGGAGGCAAAGGTCATCTTAGTGTTATTTCTGAGCTTTTAGAAATGACAGAGCACGATATCGATTTATTTGGTATGGTCAAAAACGATAAGCATAAAACAAGTGCACTTCTTTCGCCTGACGGAGAAATTGCCCTTAACCCTATGGGTAATGTATTCAAGTTTATAACAAGAATTCAGGACGAGGTGCACAGAAGTGCAATTTCGTATCACAGAAAGCTAAGGGGTAAAATAGACTCCGAGCTTGATAATATACCATGGATTGGCGAAAAGAGAAGAAAGCTGTTGCTTAGTCGTTTTGGGAGCGTAGAAAAAATAAAAGAAGCAACAATGGAAAGTCTGTTGTTGGTAGTAGACAAGAAAAGTGCAAAAAGCATTTACGATTATTTTCATAAACAGTAACAGAGTAAAGTAGGTGATGGATTAAATGAAGAGAATGCTGTCGTTATTTATAGTGCTTAATATGATGTTTTGCCTTTGCAGTTGTATGGAGGTTGATAAGATAAAGGAATATCTGCCGCACAATTTTGAGCAAAATGAAACAGAGATTATAAATAATGAGCATACACAAGACGTTGCAAATGTAATAAATGTGTGTATGTATGATTTTGATACATTTAATCCTCTCAAAACCTCGTCGCAATCAGTAAAGGATGCAATGAAGTTTGTGTATGAACCGCTGTTTACACTTGACTCTTCCTTGAATACGATTGAGGTTCTTGCAAACGGATACTCTCAAAGCGATGACGGAAAAAGTATAATTGTAAGATTAAAAGACGGTGTGTCATGGCACGACGGGACATCACTAAGCGCTTATGATGTGTCATATACTGTAAATTGTATTGTAAAGGGTATGACCAATTACAGTCTTGAGTATGTTACATCATGCAGTGTAATAGATAATTTAAGTGTAAAGATAAGCTTTGACCATAGCCTGCCAAACCCGACTGCACTTTTAACATTTCCCATAATAAAGAACAGAACGTCAATGGATGCAAACCCGTCATATATTCCAATAGGCACAGGCCCGTTTTCGTATTCGGGCAAGGTTGGCATAGACAGATATATGTTGCTTGCCTCGGACTATTACCATAATCAAAAAAGTGCAATAGGTGGTGTATATATCGAGGTTGTGCCTGATAATGAGAGATATTTTACAATGTTTAATTCGGGAAATGCAGATGTATGCAATGGTGCACTTATCGAGAATTATGAATATACCCCAAAGGGAAGTGTTCAGGTAAACGAATATATATCAAATGAAATGATATATGTAGGCTTAAATAATAAATCACAATTCCTTACAGGTAAAAATACAAGGCAGGGCATTTCAAAGGTTATAGACAGAAAAGCAATAGAGGAACAGGTGATGTATTCAACTATAAAGGCAGTTGATACACCAATAAATTATTCATCTCTAAATTATACAGGGAGTGAAAAACCACATACCGACTCGGTTATGGCAGAGGAACTGTTTAAAGCAGATGGTTTTATACCACAAATAAAAGGCTACACCAAAGTAATTGGTGGTAAGAATTTACAGTTTAGGCTTAATTTTCTTGTAAATAAAGACAGTGAATATGACCTTAGAATAGCACAAAAGATACAGGAAAATCTGAATATGAACGGTGTAAAAATTATAATGGATGAACAGCCCTATGATATTTTTATAAGCAGAATAAAAGAAAAAAATTACGATATATTCTTAGGCACTCAAAATATGAGTGCCAATATGGACGTAATGGGATTTTTGGGGAGTAGGTCAAACAACTTCGGGTACGGGAATATAACGATAGATATGCTTATAGGTCAGATGGGTGTTACACGAACACCCGAGGAAATAAAAGCATTATATGAGCAACTCCGTGATGTGTTAAATGACGATATGCCGATAATCCCCATTGCATTTAAAAAGCATAAAACATACACAAGCGCAAGAATTAAAAACGTATCGGGTGTAGGAGCGGATGCATTCTATGCTGATTTGTATAAGTGGAGTATAAAATAAATGAAAGTTATGGTAATCGGCGGCGGCGCGGCAGGTCTTATTGCTTGCGGTGTTGCGGCACAAAAAGCCGATAAGGTTATATTGGTCGAAAAAAATGACCGACTTGGTAAAAAGCTTTTAATAACGGGCAAGGGCAGATGTAATATTACCAACACTGCCGAAATTGAGGATATGATAAATCAATATCCCACAAACAGCAAGTTTTTGTACAGTGCGCTTTATTCGTTTACAAATGATGATATTATAGAGCTTATTGAGGATAACGGTGTAAAGACAAAGGTAGAGCGCGGTGGCAGAGTATTCCCGCTAAGCGACAAGGCATATGATGTTGTTGAGGCTCTAAAACGTTTTGCGCTAAAGGATAATGTTCACACTGTAACGGGAAGAGTGCAAAAGCTTATAATAAAAGATAATAAAGTCTGTGGCGCGGTGGTTGACGAAAAAGTAATTGAGGCGGACAGAGTTATTGTCTGTACAGGCGGTAAATCGTATCCTGGCACAGGGTCTACGGGCGACGGATACAAATTTGCAAAGATGGCGGGACACACAGTAATAGAGCCAAA
>JAZNPJ010000202.1:0-3868 GCA_045589635.1 Clostridia bacterium | reverse complement strand
TGAGGTGTTTTAAAATGGATGTTAAAGATGTAATAGTAAAAAGATTTAATGAACTATGTGCAGAAAGAAATATGCGAATAAATGAACTTGCAAATGTTTCAGGAGTTACACCCTCAACTGCTTATAGTATGATGGATAAATCGCGTAGAGATGTTTCTATAAGAACAATCAAGAAATTTTGCGATGGATTAGAAATAACATTGGGAGAGTTTTTCTCCACAGAAGATTTTGATAGACTAGAACAGGAAATAAAATGAGAAATATTTATGGAATTACCAAAACGAAAACCCACAAGATTAAAAGAATATGATTATTCCACACCAGGAGCGTATTTTATTACGATATGTACGCATAACAAAGAAAAGATATTATCATCAATAACCGTAGGGGAGGGGCTTGCTCCTCCCGAAAACGAATTAACCATATATGGAAATATTGCAAAAGAGCAAATAGAATTATTAGAAAATCGCTATAAAGGTATTGAAATCGATAAATATGTAATTATGCCAAATCATATTCATATTTTAATCTCAAATTATGAAATGGCGGCAGGAGCAAGCCCCTGCCCTACAATATCTGATATAATATGTGCATTTAAATCCATAACAACAATAATGTGTAAAAAAGAAGGATTGAGGGCACAGCATCTGTTTCAATCATCTTTTCATGACCATATTATCCGAGGCGAAAAGGACTACCAAAAAATATGGGAATATATCGATACAAATGTAATAAGATGGGAAAAGATTGTTTTTATAATAATTAAGGTCGTAGCCAATGGCTACGACCTTATATTTTTTACATCTACTTCGCATTTTTTAATAATTCTTCTAATTCCTCACGGGTAAATTTATATTTATTATCGCAAAAGTGGCATGTAAGCTCTGCTTCGCCCTGCTCTTTTATAATAGCCTCAAGCTCATCTGCGCCGATTGATATAAGCGCCTCCTCCATTCGCTCCTTTGAGCATTTACATTCATACTTAGGGGTAACAAAGTTGTTATCCATAAGCATATTAAAGCCCTCGGTTACTGTAAAGAATAAATCCTCAGCACTCAGTCCGTCTTTTATAAGCTTTGTTACAGGAGGAAGCTTTTCGAGAGTTTCTTCTAATTTTTTTGCCATTTCGTCTGTTGAGCCAGGTAGCATCTGTATCATAAATCCGCCCGAGGCAATAACCGAGTTATCCACGTCTACAAGCACGCCAAGACCGATTGCGGTAGGTATCTGCTCGGACTGTGAATAGTAGTACGAAATATCCTCCGCAATCTCGCCCGAAACAAGCGGAACCTGACCAATGTATGGCTCCTTTAGTCCCAAATCACGAATGACGGTTAAAAAACCTTGTCCTACTGCACCGCCCACATCAAGCTTGCCTTTATCATTTAGGGGACGCTCAATGTATGGGTTACCAACATAGCCTCTTACTCTGCTTTGTGCATCAGAAACTGCAACTATTGTCCCGATTGGTCCGTCGCCCTTAACTTGCATTGTAAGTGTATCTGTTTCATTCTTTAGTGTTGCACCTATAATTGCAGCACCTGTTAAAAGTCTGCCCATAGCGGCAGTCGCAACGGGATACGTATTGTGTATACGTACTGCCTCGTTTGCCATTTCGGTTGTTATAGCACAAAGAACACGGATTGACCCGTCCATACTTGTGCCTCTTACTAATGTATCCATAATATCACCCAAATTATTTCTTTCTTATTATATCTACTGCCTCTTTAATTGTTCCTACACCCAAAGCGGCAAAGTCCTTTGGTATTTTTATGCCCTTTAAAGACGATTTTGGAACAATAGCCGACTTAAAGCCAAGCTTTGCCGCCTCGTTAAGACGTTTTTCCAAATTAGATACTGACCTTAATTCTCCGCCAAGACCAACCTCGCCAATAAAGACCATATCATGAGGGAGAGATGTATCCATTTGACCCGTAGCTATTGCAACACAAATACCGAGGTCTGCTGCACGCTCGTCTATTTTAAGACCGCCCGTAACATTAACATAAACATCAGAATTAGACAAATTCATTCTTGCGCGCTTTTCTAAAACTGCAATCAAAAGAATTACTCTGTTTAAATCTATTCCGTTGGACATTCTTCTGGGGTTTCCAAAACCTGTTGGCGTTACAAGTGCCTGAATTTGTGCAAGAACACCGCGTGTTCCCTCCATAGTACACACTATTGCACTTCCCGACGAGTCATTTTCTCTGCCCTCTAAAAGAGTTGCTGAGGGGTTTTCGACCTCGCAAAGACCAATATCGCGCATTTCGAAAACACCAATCTCGTTTGTTGAGCCAAAACGGTTTTTAACTGCTCTTAAAATTCTAAAGGTATTTTGTTTGTCGCCCTCAAAGTAGAGAACACAGTCTACCATATGCTCTAAAACTCTCGGCCCTGCAAGAGCACCGTCTTTTGTAACATGCCCTACAATAAACATCGAAATACCGTTGTTTTTTGCAATTTTCATAAATGCATTGGTAGCCTCTCTTACCTGAGGAACACTGCCTGAGGCTGACGAAATCTCTGCATGGTTCATTGTCTGGATAGAGTCAATTATAACCATATCAGGCTTTTCGGATAAAATGCACTCAATAACTCTTTCAACATCAGTTTCGGTTATAAGGTACAAATTCTCGTTATTTACACCAAGCCTTTCGGCACGCAGTTTTATCTGCCCCTCGCTTTCCTCGCCGCTTACGTAGAGGATTTTTTTATCATTATCAAGGCGCTCACAAATCTGCAAAAGAAGTGTTGATTTACCTATTCCCGGGTCGCCGCCCACTAAAATCAAAGACCCTTGCACAATTCCGCCGCCAAGAACTCTGTCAAGCTCGCCAATACCTGTTTTTTGGCGCTTTTCAAAACCGGGCTTTATCTCGCGAATTTTTTGCGGTGTTCTTATACCGCCCAATGATGAGGTATCAGAGCGCGACGATATGGCGGCAGTTTTTTTGTCTGCCGCCACAAGTGTTTCTTCTAAAGTATTCCATTCGTTACAGGATGGGCATTTACCAAGCCATTTTGGTGTTTTATAGCCACATTCTCTGCAGATATAAGTTGTTTTAGTTTTCAAATCATTAAACCTTTCAAAATGGGATATGTACTAATCGAGCATTACTGCGCCCTGCATTGCTGAAGAAACAAGCTTTGAATATCTTCTTAAATAGCCTGTTTTGATTTTTGGCTCGTTAGGTGTCCATCCCTCTTTACGCTTTGCCATTTCCTCCTGGGAAACCTTAAGATTTAAAATGCCTTTTTCTATATCAATTTCTATTATATCTCCGTCCTTAATAAATGCGATAGGACCGCCCTCAACTGCCTCAGGAGAAACATGGCCTATTGCCGCGCCTCTTGTAGCACCGCTAAAACGTCCGTCTGTTATAAGTGCAACGTCCTTATCAAGTCCCATTCCGCATATTGCAGAGGTTGGTGAGAGCATTTCTCTCATACCGGGTCCGCCCTTTGGTCCCTCATAACGGATAACAACAACGTCGCCCGCAACTATCTTTCCTTTATAGATTGCATCTATTGCCTCGTCTTCACTGTCAAACACCTTGGCAGGACCCTCATGCTGAAGCATTTCCTTTGCAACTGCACTTCTCTTAACAACAGAGCCATCAAGCGCCAAAGTACCCTTTAGTACTGCAATTCCGCCTGTTTGTGAGTACGGATTATCAATAGGTCTTATTACCTCATAATCCTTAACAGGGCAGTTTGCAATATTCTCGCCTAATGTCTTGCCTGTTACTGTAATGGTATCAAGCTTTAGTAAATTCTTCTTTGAAAGCTCGTTCATAAGAGCCTGAACACCGCCTGCAGCATACAAATCCTGAACGTGGTGGTCGCCTGCGGGAGCAAGGTGGCA
>JAZNPJ010000201.1:0-4693 GCA_045589635.1 Clostridia bacterium | reverse complement strand
CAAAGACATTATAAGCCCAAACAGAATTGCAGCAGTTATACCACCTGCGGTTGCTTTTAAACCGCCCGTAAGAATTCCTATAGCACCTTCTTCGCTAATTGCCTCGCGTACTCCTTTGCATAGCGAATATCCAAAGCCTGTAAGCGGTACAGTTGCACCGGCACCTGCAAACTGAACTATATGCTCGTATATTCCCAAAAGCTCCAAAAATACTCCCGTAACAACAAAAGATACTAATATTCTGCCTGGAGTAAGCTTTGTTTTATCAAGTAATATTTGCCCTATAACGCAAATAAGTCCGCCAACAACAAACGCTTTTACATAGTTCATATTTTTCACCTCTATATTTCTATTGATATTGCATGGGCGATAGACGGAATACTTTCGCCTTGTTGTATGCTCATTGTATTCATAAGTGCACCCGTTGCCATAAGCAGAACTTTTTTAAAGGTGCCTTTTTTCATTTCTTTATAAATATATCCGCTAAATACACTTCCGCAGCAACCGCAACCGCTTCCGCCACAGTGTACATCCTGCTCGTCTATATTAAATATAATTTTTCCGCAATCCACGTGAATGTCCGAAATATTATAACCCTCCTCCATCATAAGCTTACATAGAATTTGAGAGCCGACAATGCCAAGGTCGCCCGTTACAATAAGGTCATAATCAGTTGGTTTTTTGCCCGTATCCTCAAAATGTGCAATCAGAGTATCAATAGCGGCAGGTGCCATTGCGGCACCCATATTATTTGCGTCTGTAATACCCATATCAATAACCTTGCCCGTTGTTATATGTGTAATTCTTGGCCCCTCTCCATTTTTTGCAAGAATAACGCTCCCTGCACCCGTTACAGTCCATTGTGCAGACGGTGTACGCTGAGAGCCATATTCAAGAGGATTTCTAAACTGTTTTTCTGCACTGCAAAAATGACTTGAGGTAGAACATAGTACATAATCTGCATAGTTTCCGGAGATTAACATACTTCCTAAGGACATACTCTCTGTCATTGTAGAGCAGGCACCAAACAGTCCAAAAAACGGGATTTCCATATCGCGCATGCCATAGCTTGCACCAACACATTGGTTTAACAGATCCCCTGCAAATGCGTAGTTTATATCATCAGGTGTAAGACCTGCCTTTTCTATTGCAAGAATACTTGTTTCTTTTTGGAGTTTGCTCTCTGCTTTTTCCCATGATGATTCGCCAAATTTATCATCATCCAAAATAACATCAAAATACTCTGTTAAAGGGCCATCGCCCTCTTTTTTGCCAACTATTGAGGCTGTATTTATAATAAACGGGGGTGATGAAAGCTCAACAGTTTGCTTGCCTATATGTTTGTTCATAATTATAATCCTTTCTTTTTTGTTAGTTTTTCACTTGTATAGGATTTTATACTTTATATTTAAAAAAGCCATCTCAAAGAGATGACTTTTTGCTCATTTTATAACATTCCTCGCACAGAATGGGTTTGTCATGGCGAGGCTCAAATGGTACCTTTGCAATTTTCTGGCATTTTGAGCATACTACTTCGTACATTGCGCGTTGGGGTTTTAATCTGTCCCTTAGTGCTATTCGGCATGCTTTGCAACGTGTAGGCTCTGATTTAAAACCCTTTTGATTGTAGAATTCCTGCTCACCTGACGAAAATATAAATTTATTTCCGCAATCAACACATATTATTGTTTTGTCATTATACATTGTTTTTCTCCTGTTTTAGCTTGTCCTTAAATATATAAGCTTCTTTTTAATTCTCTGAATTGCATTATCAATCGCTTTGCTATCTTTTTTTAGTATGGTTGCAATTTCGCGGTAGCTTCTGTCTTCAAGATAAAGCATAAGTACATCGAATTCAAAAGAGCTTAAAGAACTGTTGATTTTAGTTTCGATAGAATTAAAGTCCTCCTGATTTATGAGCATAGATTCGGGATTATTTAAATCATTTTCAGATACTATAATTTCTGAGAGAGAAGTATCCGACTCATGGTTGCCTGATGAAAAATCAAGAGATATATAAGAATTCAGCGGTTTATGTTTTTTTCGTGAGGCTTCTCTTATTGCACTGATTATTTGCCTTTTAACACATATAAGTGCAAATACCTTAAAGAGAGGAAAACGCTCTCCGTCAAACTTCTTTATTGCATTGTAAAGACCAATAAGACCTTCCTGTATCATATCGTCCTCATCTGCGCCTGCAATAAAGTATGTTTTTGCTTTGGAGGCAACAAGGTTTTTGTATCTTAAAAGTATTGTTTCCAAAGCAATATTATCATCATTTTGTGCTTTTTTTACAAGCTCCTCATCACTCATTCTGAGGTAATGATTTTTGTTTTTCATACTATAAGTCCTTTATAAAATTTTAGATAAGAAATCCTTAAGTCTTGGGTTTTTCGGGTTTGAGAAGAACTCCTCAGGTGGTGCACTCTCTGCTATTTTTCCCTGGTCAAAGAAGATAACCTTTGATGCAACCTCGCGCGCAAAACCCATTTCGTGAGTTACACAAATCATAGTTATTCCGCTGTTTGCAAGCTCCTTCATAACGTCTAACACTTCTCCAACCATTTCGGGGTCTAGTGCAGATGTAGGCTCATCAAATAAGATTACTTCAGGCTCCATTGCCAATGCACGGCAAATTGCAACTCTTTGCTTTTGACCGCCGCTTAACTGTGATGGATAGGCATACGCTTTATCCTCAAGACCTATCCTCTTTAATATTGCAATAGCTTGCTCCTCAGCTTGTGCTTTTGAAAGCTTTTTAAGGTGTATTGGTGCTATTGTAACATTTTCGAGTATTGTCTTGCGGGGGAACAGGTTAAAATTCTGAAAGACCATCATCATTTTTTCGCGTTGCTTGTTTATATTGGTTGACGGACTTGTGATTTCTACACCGTCAAGAAATATTTTACCGTCATTAGGTGTTTCGAGCATATTAAGACATCTTAAAAAGGTGGACTTGCCGCAACCCGAAGGACCTACTATAACAAGTACTTCGCCTTTATGAATATCTATATCAACACCATTTAGGACATTGTTATCTCCAAACGATTTACACAGACCCTCAACATGAAGCATGGGCATATTATTTTCCATCAGTCTTTAACCTCCTCTCCATCCTGGTTACAAGTGCAGTTAATATCATTACAATAACAAGGTATATAAGTGCAACTGCAATAAGCGGCAAAAACGCTTCAAAGGTACGGCTTCGTATAATATCGCCGCCACGTGTAAGGTCGTTTATGCCTATATAACCTGCGATTGAGGTTTCCTTAACCAAAACTATAAATTCATTTCCCAATGCAGGCAAGATGTTTTTAAAAGCCTGAGGAAGAATAAAATGCCACATTGTTTGTGCATGCGTAAAGCCTAAGCTTCTTCCTGCCTCAAATTGACCTATATCTATCGACATTATTCCTGAACGTACAATTTCGGCAATATATGCAGATGAATTTAATCCAAATGATATAACTGCAACAAATGTTTTACTTACATTCGGAGAAGTAAATATTACATAATAGATTATAAGCAACTGAATAAGTGCGGGGGTACCTCTTATTATTGTTATGTAAGCTTTAAAAACTGCGTTTATTGCGTTTGTAAGAGGGTTCTTCTTTTCTATCATATCGCAACTGCTTCGTACTATTGCTATTATAAAGCCTAAAACAATACCAATCAATACTGCGAAAAAGCTTATGATAAGAGTTGTCAGAAGACCATTGGTAAGATATTCCCAACGATTATCCTTTACAAAGTTTAAATAAAACTTTGAATTTTCCCAACCGCCATCACTTGCACCGCTATTTGCTGCAAAGCCTGTTATTGTGCAACCAAGCACTATTATAAAAACAAGTGCGGTAAGTATAAATTTCTTTTTGTTTTTCATCTAAATCCTCCAATAGGAAATTTTAAAAAAGCATCGGCCTTAAATGACCGATGCTCCATGCTTTATTATTCGGCGTCTTTTACTATTATAACCTGTGTAGAAGTAGCATATGAATCTGTAAAGTCTATGCTCTTTAGTCTGTCTTCTGTTACAGTCATACCTGCAACACCAACATCAGCTTTGCCTGACTGAACAGCACTGATAATTGCGTCGAAGTTGATATCGTCTATTTGAAGTTCCATGCCAAGCTTGTCGCATACTGCTTGTGCCATGTCAACGTCTATACCAACAATGTTGCCGTCTTCGATGTACTCGTATGGCTCAAAAGCAGCGTTTGTTGCCATTACAAGTTTGCCGTTTTCTCTTGATACACCCTCTGGTGAAACGTATGGTGATTTACCCTTTGTTTCATCGCCTATATAGTTAGAAACAATTTTGTCTAAAGTTCCGTCTGCCTTAAGTTCTGCAAGAGCAGCGTTGATTTTATCCTTAAGCTCTGTATTTTCCTTAGAAACACAGATTGCATACTCTTCAAGAGCAAACTCTTCATCTAAAATTGTAAGACCTTCGTTTATAGCAACAAAAGACTCAGCAGGCTGTTGGTCAATTATAACGCAGTCAATTTTGTTCTGGTTAAGAGCCTGTATAGCGTCTGCACCTTTTGCATATCTTGTTACAACTGAGCCCATTTCCTCATAATCAGATGCTAAGATATCACCTGTTGTTCCTAATTGAACACCGATTCTTGCACCCTCAAGGTCTTGCACACCTGCAACCTTTTTGCCTGCAGTTTCTGTGCCGCCACAGCTT
>JAZNPJ010000200.1:0-6213 GCA_045589635.1 Clostridia bacterium | reverse complement strand
ATATTTCTTTCTGCACATAGTTCATTAAATCTTTTTACTATTACATCTTTAACATCCATTTTAAAACACCTCACAAAGACATTTTAAAATATTTTACATTTTTGCGTATACGCGCTTGCGTATTTTGTAAAAGTATGATATACTATTTTTGTGAAATCTATTCACGTAAATAAAACTTTGGAGGTAAAACAAAATGAAAAAAAGGTTACAAGGATTTATTGTGGGAGTACTAATTAGTGCAATTTTAACATGGGGAGTAGTTTTTGCAACAACAGGAACAAAAACTATTGAGGTTTTTTATAACAATATTAAAGTTTATAAAGACAATGTTTTATGTGAATTAAAAGATGCAAACGGAACTGTTGTCGAACCCTTTATTTATAATGGAACAACTTATATGCCTATTAGAGGAACTGCAAATTTAGCTGGTATGGATGTTACTTGGGAGGGTACAACACAAAGTGTGTATTTATGGGATGAAGTTGCTTGCAATGAAACACTTTTAATGGATGTTTGCCCACCATATGCGGGTAATGCATATACTGATGATTTTAAAATGGGAGGAGAACTTTTTTCGGGATTTTCGCTGTTCCGTGGTGATTATGCATTAGTAAATCTAAATGGCAAATACACTTCTTTAAAAATGACAGTAGGACCAGTAGATGAATATTGTGGCATAGATGACGTTGCAACAGTAAAAATCATTTTAGACAAAAAAACCGTAAAAACATTTGATGTAACAGTAACAGATTATCCAATTCAAATAGATATTCCACTTAACAATGCATTACAGATGAAAATAGAATATCAATCGGATTATAATACAACAAAAATAGGTTTTGGAAACATAACAGTTCAATAATTTACCTACTAATTTAAGAAAAACCGAAGGTATAACTCTATAAACGGGACGTTCGTAAACGTCCCCTACAACGCGGTGCATTGTAAACGCCGCACCCTACAATAAAAGGCAGAAACATTCGTTTCTGCCTTTTTTATTTTCACACCACTGCGGCGCCTGATATTGCAAAATATAGAATTATGAGAATTCCAAGTACTATTCTGTAATAGCCAAATGCTTTAAAGTCATTCTTTCGGATATATCCCATAAGAAATCTTATGGCAAGGACTGACACTATATATGCAACCGCCATACCGATTATTAAAAGATAAAGCTCCTCTATACCAAACATTCCAAATTCCATAAAATATTTTAAAATCTTTAAGGCACTTGCGCCAAGCATAACGGGGACTGCTAAAAAGAATGAGAATTCCGCCGCCACAAATCTGCTTGTACCAAGTAATACCGCACCAAGAATTGTTGCACCGCTCCTTGATGTTCCGGGTATTAGTGCAAGCACCTGAAAAATACCAATAAGCGCTGCAGTTTTATAGGAAAGCGCACTAATATCATCAATCTTTGGTGTCCTTTTACGGCTCTCTATAACAATAAATGCTATTCCGTAAACTATAAGCATTGCCGCAACAACGTATGAGTTATATAAATACGTATCTATTTTATCGTCAAACAACAAGCCTATAATTGCCGCAGGAACACAACCTACAAGCACTTTAAACCACATTGTCCATGTGTCTTTTTTCTCCTGTACGCTCTTTTTGGGCGAGAGTGGGTTAAGCTTATGAAAATACATTGTTACAACCGCCAAAATTGAGCCAAATTGTATTACCACCAAAAACAAGTCCTTAAAGTCCTTGTTATCTGCCATAAAATTCATAAACTGATTAACCAAAATCATATGCCCCGTACTGCTTACGGGAAGCCACTCGGTTATTCCCTGCACAATTCCCAAAATTATGCTTTTTATAATTTCCATTATAAGAAGTTCCTTTCTTTAATGTTTTGACGTTATTGCGGGAGGAGCAAGACCCTCCCCTACGTTTAATACCCATCGTTTTTAGCGGGCGTACGATTTTTGATGCAGAACCCACGAAAACACCCCGAAGTCGTATGAGGATACGTCAAGTCCACAAATTGCAATGCAATTTGTAGCGACAAAACCAAAGGTTTTGAGAGCGTCGCCAAGGGTGTTTTTGTGGGTATCGGCGCAAAAAGCATTAGCCCCGATATGCCTCTACAACTAAATCTGCTGCTTTTTCAAGCCCGAGCTTGCCTACGTTTATAGCCAAATCATAAGACGAAGTATTTCCCCACTTTTTGTTTGTGTAATACTCATAATATGTTCTTCTTTGCTTATCCTTTTTATGTAATGTTTCCTTTGCCTTTTCGCGTTTTACATCAAGATTATTAACTGCAAATTCTATTTTGGTATCTAAATCGGCATACACAAACACACTTAAAACATCATGCTCTGTTTCTTCTAAAACATAGTCGGCACATCTTCCTACTATTATACAGTCGCCCTTCTGGGCAAGCTCCTTTATTACCTTTGACTGTGCAACAAAAAGCTTATCGTTAAGCGGCATTTCGTAATACAGAGGAACGTTAATTCCTCTTGCTCCCCAACTTCCCATAACTACCGAATACAACAAACTGTTAGTTGCTCTTTCGTCAATTTCCTTTATTGCCTCAAAACTTACATCGCTCTTTTTTGCTGCCAATTCAACAAGCTCTTTATCATAAATAGGGATATTTAACTTCTTTGCAATCATCTCTCCCATTGCTCTTCCGCCGCTGCCGAATTGTCTGCCTATTGTGATTATTTTTGACATACTATTCACGTCCTTTCTACTGATTTTGTGTATTCTCGTTAAGAGCATTTACCGCCCTTATTGATTCTATGTTATCTCTGTAGTGTACTTTTGCCTCGTTTACCCTTATAACGTAATTTCTTGTTTCGGTAAAAGGTATGTATTTTAGAGTCTTTCCGTCATCGCTGTATCTTGAGTCTAAAAGCCACTCCGATACATTCCCCATACCTCCGTTATACGCGGCAAGGGCTGTATCTACCACACCCGAATAATTATCAATTAAAAATCTTAAATAATGACAACCGAGCATTATATTGCTTTCGGGGTCCATATAGTTGTGAACAGTAACACCCATATGCTCTGCCATCCAATTAGCAGTTTCCTCGGTAAGCTGCATAAGACCGCCCGCAAAGCCTGAGTGTGCTTCGGGAACAAAATCGCTCTCTGTTCTTATAACTCCCATAACAAGATACGGGTCGAGATTGTTTTTTATTGCATATTTAGTTATTAAATCCTCATACGCAAGCGGATATAATATCTTATGCCCCGTCTGTACTCCTGTATATGTGCCCCTTACAAGCAGAGCTATCATAGCAACAAATAACAGTGTTTTTATAAACTTTCCCATCAAATCTCCTCTTTATCAAGCATTTGTAACAAAACAGAGCGTGATTGTTCCTCTAAATTATCATCATCATTGTTTTGTATAACAAAATGCGAATTATCCACAAAAAATTCCTCATTATTCTGTGCCATAATCCGTGCTTTTGCTTGTTTTGTGTCTATATTATCACGATTTATAATTCTTTTTTGGCGAATTTCCTCATTTGCAGTTATACATACAATATATTGGCACAGCTCCTCAATTTGCGAGCCTATAATAACCGCTCCGTCAATAGCACATATTGGTGTTGTACCAATTTCTTCTATAATTTTTTCTTTTATGTACTTATGTGTTATCTCATTTAATTTTGTAAGCTTGTCCCTGTCGGCAAAAACTATTTTGGCAAGCTTTTTGCGGTCAACTTCACCTGTTGGTGATAAAACACAAAGACCAAACTCTTTGGCAATTTCTCTTGTACATGGCATGTGGGCCTTAATAAGCGAATGATATACCATATCTGCATTTATCACTTTTACGCCCAAAGCCTCAAATATTTTTGATACTGTGCTTTTGCCTGCACCCGTCTGACCTGTTATGCCAAAAATTAACTGTTTCATATGTTTTCTATCTGCCAATCTATCTTTTCCTTACCCATAAGCTCTAAAAGCTCGTTCGTCTTTTTAAAATGTCCGCAGCCAAAGAAACCTCTTGATGCAGATAACGGACTCGGATGTGCTGCACTCAGCACATAATGCTTTGGATTTGTTATAACCTCCTGCTTTTTCTTTGCATTTGCACCCCAAAGCAGAAATATGAGTCCATCTTCTCTTTCGTTAAGCTTTTTTATAACATTATCGGTAAATATCTCCCAGCCCTTATTCTGGTGTGAATTTGCCGCACCGTCGCGGACAGTAAGCGCAGTATTTAAAAGCAGTACGCCCTGCTTTGCCCACTTCTCCAAATAACCGTTGTTTGGTATATAGCAGTCAAGCTCGTTTTTTAATTCCTTATACATATTAAGAAGTGATGGTGGGATTTTAATGCCCTTTTTGACTGAAAATGCAAGTCCGTGAGCCTGTCCCTCTTCGTGATACGGGTCCTGACCCAGTATTACTGCACGAACATCAGAATATGGTGTCCATTTAAGCGCATTAAAAATATCATACATATCAGGGTGTATTTTGTGTGTGGAATACTCCTCTTTTAAAAATAATCTGAGCTTTTTATAGTAATCCTTTTCAAATTCACCTTTTAAAATTTCATCCCAATCATTACCGAAAGAAACCATAATCTGTACCCTTTTTGCAGTTGAATTTAAAAAAACAACTTCTCTTTCAATATTCTTAACACTATTATACCAAAAAAACACTTAAAAATCAACTGTTTTTTGCTCTCTATGGCTTATAGCACTGTTTTATGACCTCGCAAATAGCAGATGATACGTATATTGCGCCTCGTTTTGCCTCCTCTAAGGTGTTTCCGTTTGCACCAATCTCTAAAAGCAGACTTCCGTTTGTTGTGTGCATATTAAAGCGCTCCAATCTTAAATCTATGGGTCTCATAAGTGTTGGGTACATCTGTGTTGCGGCACTCTGAATTTTAGCGGCAAGCTTTAAATTCTCGCGCCAAGCGGGATGATAAAGACCTAAACTGTCCGTTCCGCAAACCAGCATTACCTGCGCTACATCCTCACCATTTATTTTGGTTGTTTTTCTAAGACGCGTGCCGTCATCATATATATACCCGTCTCTGTGAATATCCAAAACAATTTTTATTGTCGGATTGTCTTTTAAGTGCCTTTCTATTGTTGTAAGCGCTCTTGTATATGCACCCTGATATGACGGATAATCATGCACAGTTGTATCGTGTATAACACCTATGTTGTTTTGGGTTATTACTTTTTTTATTTCTTCGCCCACCGCTATAACATTCTTTGTTGCGTCAGTATTTCGCTCGCCAAACTCACCATAGCTCTCAGTAGTATGGGTATGTACAATAAGAATTTCGGGGGTAGTATCGCAATTTAAGTTATATACTACATCTGCACCGACAAATTCATTTGCGTTTATATTGTATGAGGTGGGATTTGTTATCTCCACACCGCCAAAGGATGTTATCTGCTCCTTTGTAATATTGGGTGTTTGTGTTTTTACAGGTATGTCCTCCGATTTGGGTGCACTCTCCTCAACAGGTACTTCCACAGGAGTATTATCCTTGTCTGTATCCTCAAAAATTGGCGAAAATTCTTTTATTATGCTTTCACTTTTTGATATATCAAAACCCAGGAGCTTGTCCAGAACTGCTTTTGGTGATATTTTGTTTTCACTGCTATCGGGCAGACCCTCCTCTAATATATCGGTGTATAACTCCTTTTGCGAGAAAACTGCCACTGTACGATTTTTTGCATAGATAATTGACGTAACCGTTGCAGATACAATGGTTATTAACGAGATCAGTGCTATAGTTATATGTTTACGCCTTATGTGTATTGTCTTTAAAATCATTTGTCGCCATATCCCTCTCTGTTATTTTTCCTATATTATTATTAGTTTGTAAAAGGGAAAAATATGACTGTTTTTTCGGGACATACGATACCTCTGCATATTGCCAATATTTTTGTTGACATATAATAACAACATATGTTATAATACTGTTGCAACCAAAAAAACCGCCTCAATAGGGCGGATTTTTTGCGGTTTGGTGGCGGAATGTCGGCAAGCGCCATTCCCTACGATTTTTAACATCCCCAACAAGGGCGTATGATTTTTGATGCAGAACTCACGAAACGCACCCGAAGGCGTACGGTGCTACTTTAGGGGATAGGTAAAAAAGAACTGGAATGAACAAACTGAGCAAAAGCAAGGCTATGCCTTGCTTTTGGTTACCCGAAGCTGTATGCGATACAGCGAGCGGCGAAGTTTGTTTATAGCAAGAAAAGA
>JAZNPJ010000199.1:0-6741 GCA_045589635.1 Clostridia bacterium | reverse complement strand
GTATGTCTTGGTACGGCTTGTTACGTAAAGGGCGCGCAACAAATTATTGACAAATTCTCTGAAATTATCGGTATTAAACCGGGTGAAACTTCGGAGGACGGATTGTTCACGTTAGACGCTTTGCGTTGTATCGGTGCTTGTGGTATTGCTCCAGCCGTTACTATTAACGGTAAAGTTTACCCAAAACTTACCGTGGACGTTGTTCCTAAGATAGTTGACGAATACAAGGCTTTGGAGGCGTAAACTCATGATAAAGAATTTTAATGAACTCAATGAAATGAGCGCAAAGTGCTCTGCTTGTTTAGACGCTAAATTTACTGGTAACGACGGTAAAAGACATATGGTTTTATGTGGTGGTACGGGCTGTCTTTCTTCAAGATCGGACGAAATCACCGCTGAACTTAAAAGATTAGTTGCAGAAAAAGGACTTGAAGATAAGGTTACTATCAACCAAGTAGGTTGTTTTGGTTTCTGTTCTCAAGGACCTTTCGTAAAGATTTATCCTGAAGATACTTTGTATAGACTCGTTCAAATCGAAGACTGCGCAGAAATTATCGAAAAGGACATTATCGGCGGAGAAGTTATCGAAAGACTTTTATACGTTGATCCTACTACTGCTGAAAAGGTTACTAAGCAAGACGATATCAACTTCTATAAAAAACAAAAGAGAATTGCACTTCACGGTTGTGGTGTAATAAACCCTGAAGACATCAACGAGGCTATGGGTGAGGGCACATTTAAGGGATTAAAGCGTGCCTTGTCTATGGACCAAAAAGAAGTTATTGATGAAGTTCTTGCGGCAGGTCTTCGTGGTCGAGGCGGTGCAGGATTCCCGTCAGGTCGTAAATGGTCTTTTGCGTATGCTAACGAAGCAGACCAGAAATATGTTGTATGTAATGGCGACGAAGGCGACCCTGGTGCATTCATGGACCGTTCAATACTTGAAGGAAATCCGTTTGCAGTGCTTGAGGGTATGATGATTGCGGGTTATGCTATCGGTGCATCAGAGGGTTATTTCTATGTTCGTGCTGAATATCCTATTGCAGTTAAGCGTTTACAAAATGCAATCGACCAGATGAACGAAATGGGAATACTTGGCGAAAATATAATGGGAACAGGCTTTAGCTTCCAGGCTCATATAAGACTTGGCGCGGGAGCGTTTGTCTGCGGTGAGGAAACAGCACTTCTTAACTCAATCGAGGGTAAGAGAGGTATGCCACGTCCACGTCCGCCATTCCCGGCAGTAAAAGGCTTGTGGGGTAAGCCTACAATAGTAAACAATGTTGAAACACTTGCATGTGTTCCATATATACTTCGTGAGGGTGCCAAGGCGTTTGCATCTTGCGGAACAGAAACCTCAAAGGGAACAAAGGTATTTGCTCTTGGCGGTAAGGTTAATAATGTTGGTCTTGTTGAAATTCCAATGGGTACAACTCTAAGAGAACTTATATATGATATCGGCGGCGGAATTCCGGATAACAAGGAATTTAAGGCTATTCAGACAGGAGGCCCTTCGGGCGGATGTCTTACAAAAGAAAGTCTTGATGAACCAATCGACTTTGATAACCTTGTTGCAAAAGGCTCAATGATGGGTTCGGGCGGTGCGATAGTTATGGATGAGGACAACTGTATGGTTGACGTTGCAAAATTCTATATGGAATTTATTTGCGACGAGTCGTGCGGTAAATGTTCACCTTGTCGTATCGGTACAAAGAGAATGCTCGAAATATTAACACGTATTACAGAGGGTAAAGGTACAATGAAGGACCTTGAGGAGCTTGATGAATTAGGTAAGCATGTTAAGGCAAATTCACTGTGTGCGCTTGGTCAGACGGCTGCAAACCCTGTTATTTCAACATTAACTCACTTCAGAGATGAGTATCTTGCTCATATTATTGATAAAAAGTGTCCTGCAAAAGTATGTAAGAATCTTATAAGCTATAAAATTGACCAGGATAAATGTTTTGGATGCGGAGTTTGTGCAAAAGCCTGCCCTGTGGGTTGTATTGAGCAAACAGATTATAAGGCTCCGGGTAAGAAACTTAACTCTTATCAGATTAACTCGGAAAAATGTGTTAAATGTGGTGCTTGTATGGCAACTTGTAAGTTTAAAGCTATTGAGCAGGTGTGATAGGAGGGATTGGATATGAGTTTAGTAAATATAAAAATTGAAGGTGTAGACTATCAGGTTGAAGAGGGCTTGACAATTTTAGAGGCTGCAAAAAAATGCGGCTACGAAATCCCGTCATTATGTGCATTTAATCACGGTGAGTGTTCAAATGGTTCTTGCCGTGTTTGTTTAGTAGAGGTAAAGGGTGCAAGAGGTCTTGTTGCTTCATGCGTGTATCCTGTTAATGAGGGAATGGAAGTTTGCATTTCTTCTCCAAAGGCAGCAGAGGCACGCCGTGCGTCAGTAGAACTTCTTTTATCAAATCACAACCAGAACTGTCAGCAATGCGATAAAAACGGAAAATGTGAGTTGTTAAATGTTGCATATATAACAGGCGCGCGTGAAGGATTTTATCAGGGTTCAAAAACACCTGTAACTTTAGATGAATTAACACCATCCATAGTACGTGATACTTCAAAATGTATCTTGTGCGGACGTTGTGTTGCAAGATGTGAGAATGCTCACGGTATGGGTATATTAGGATTTGAAAACCGTGGCTTTAAGACAATAGTTGCACCGGCAGAAAATCGTTCATTCGAAAATTCACCATGTATCTTGTGCGGACAGTGCGTAAGTGTATGTCCTACAGGAGCGCTTATGGAAAAATCAGAAATAGCTTTAGTTGACGAGGCTATGAAGTCAGGTAAGCATGTTGTTGTACAGACTGCACCTGCAGTACGTGCAGCACTTGGTGAAGAATTTGGTATGAGAGTTGGTACAGCTGTAACAGGTAAGATGGTTGCAGCACTAAGACGTCTTGGTTTTGATAAGGTTTATGATACAAACTTTGCTGCTGACCTTACAATTATGGAAGAGGGAACAGAGCTTTTGTCAAGAATTAAAAATGGCGGAAAGCTTCCTATGATTACATCATGTTCACCAGGTTGGGTTAACTATGCAGAATATAACTATGGCGACTTACTTGACCATTTATCATCATGTAAATCACCACACCAGATGCAAGGTGCAATTATAAAGTCATATTATGCGCAGAAGAATAATATAGACCCTAAAGATATATTTGTTGTATCTATAATGCCATGTACTGCTAAAAAATATGAAAAAGAACGTCCGCAGATGCAAAATGACGGTATCAAGGATGTTGATGCAGTTTTGACAACACGTGAGCTTGCTCGTATGATTAAGCGCGCAGGTATATTGTTCAATCGTCTTCCTGACGAGGAATTCGACCAGGATTTGTTGGGCGATTACACAGGTGCCGGCGTAATCTTTGGTGTTACAGGCGGTGTTATGGAGGCTGCGCTTCGTACAGTTTACTATGTTCTCACAGGTAAAGAACACGAGGCAATTAAATTTGAGGCTGTTCGTGGATTTGAAGGTGTACGTGAAGCTACAATAAACATAAATGGTATGGATGTAAATGTGGCTATTGCTCACGGTATGAAGAATGCAAAAGTTCTTCTTGACGAGATAAGAGATGGCAAGTCAAAGTATCATTTTATCGAAATTATGGGTTGTCCGGGCGGATGTGTTGCCGGCGGAGGTCAACCGCTTGTTCGTTCATGCTTCTTACCAGACGAAGATGACGATATCTTAGACACATATAAAGAAAAGAGAGCAAATGCTCTTTATAGTGAAGATGAAAGACTAACTCTTCGTCAATCACACAATAACCCTCAAATAAAAGCACTGTATGATGAATTTCTTGGTGAACCAAATTCACATAAGGCACATGAGTTACTTCATACAACATATGAAAAACGTGTAGGCTTTAATGACTAAATTTAAGAGCATATCCCAATGGGATATGCTCTTTTTATGAATTTATATTAACACAAATAAAGTAACGTTGTGGAATATGTTAATTTAACTTTGTTATCTGAACTCCGGTATAATAATGTTTTAATATTGTTTTATAGTCTGAGCCAATCTCTGCGAGGTAATTTGCACCGTATTGGCTCATCCCCACACCATGGCCGTTTCCCTTTACATCAAATATAATATTCTCGCCGTCTTGTGCTATTTGTACATTGGTTGAGCGTAAATTATAAATTTCCCTCATTTGTGTTCCGGGGATTTCTTTATTACCTATTTTAATTGTTTTTATTCCACCCGCGTCAGAACGGGTTATATCAGAGAAGAATTCGCCTGAGAATTCAACACCCTCTATATTGTCGGTGGCAATTTTAATAAAATCATCACATGATAAAACCTCGCGGCTTGTATAACGGGGAGATGCTTCCTCACCATCGGATTTTACACTTATAAGGTATGGAATTTCTTTACCCCATACATCTGATGAATTTTCTGTATTTCCTGATGATGTTGAGTGAAAAAGAGCATTTATTATTTTACCATCATACATTATAACCTCGTTAGCAGTCGATTTGACTGCGTTTTTTATTTTATCATTATTTTCCTTTGCATTTTGTCCCCATGCCTCGCTTTTGTCGTTTATATCTGTCCATGCCTGGCAGTGAGTAAAATCAGTGCAAATTTGTGCACCTTTGTGATATTTGTCATTTTCTTTGTTTGACATTTTATATAAAGAGTATGTACGTGCGGCAACTGCTTGCGCTTTAAGTGCTTCTGTATTGAAAGACGCGCTCATTTCTGCACATACAACACCTGTTAAATATTCTTCAAAGTTTATTTTTTTAACGGTATCCTCTGTGTGAAAATATACATCAATAAGCTCATCATCTTTTCTTGAATTATCAATAAATCCACCCATTATTCCGACAATAATAAGCGGTAGTATCAGTGTTATAAATATACAAACCAAAACAAAAAAAAGAATCTTCCTCAATTTAATTACACTCCTTTTGTTTGATGTATATTCCTAAAATGACGAGAATATGAAAAATAATGCAACTAAAAAAGCAAGGCTAAGCCTTGCTTTTTAGTTTTGTTTTCTAACAATAGTGTATTCGTCGCCATTTTTAAAATACGGACATTTTTTATGATAGCCTGACATAAACCTTGACATTTCATCTTCATCAAGCGTCATAGTACAAATAGATTCTTCGTATTCGTCGTCGTATTCATAGAACATACAGTATTCGCAATCGTTTGTATTATTCAAAATCACACCTCATCAGTTAATGCCAACTGCTTTTTTTAGGGCGTCAACTTTGTCAAGCTTTTCCCATGCAACTGCTAAATCTTCTCTGCCCATATGTCCGTATGCAGCAAGCTTCTGGTATATAGGCTTTCTTAAATCAAGATTGTTTATTATAGCATATGGACGTAAATCAAAAACTTCACGTACTGCATTTTCAATTTTTTCTTCTTCTACAACTGCAGTACCGAAGGTTTCTACTAATATAGAAACGGGGTGTGCAACACCTATTGCATAGGCAAGCTGAACCTCACATTTTTTTGCAAGACCCGCTGCAACTATATTCTTTGCAACATGACGTGCAGCATATGATGCACTTCTGTCAACCTTTGTTGGGTCTTTTCCTGAAAATGCACCGCCGCCGTGTCTTGAATATCCGCCATAAGTATCAACAATTATCTTTCTGCCTGTTAAACCGCTGTCTCCGTTAGGTCCGCCTATAACAAATCTGCCTGTTGGGTTAATAAAGAATTTTGTATTATCATCAATCAACTCGGCAGGTACAGTTGTTAAGATAACCTCGCGCTTTATATCCTCGCGTAGTTTCTCTATAGCTACATCGGGGGAGTGTTGGCTCGATACAACAACTGTGTCAATTCTTACTATTTTATCGTCATCATATTCGACAGTAACCTGTGTTTTTCCGTCAGGACGTAAATAATCCAGGATTCCGCTTTTACGTACCTCTGTAAGCTTTTTAGCCATTTTATGCGCAAGAGATATGGGTAGCGGCATATACTCGGGTGTTTCATCACATGCATAGCCGAACATTATACCCTGGTCGCCTGCACCTGTTGAGTTTTCGGATATATTTGAGCCTTGCTCTCTGTTTTCGTAACCTGAATTTACACCTTGTGCAATATCGGGTGATTGTTCGTCTATTGCAGTTACTACTGCGCAGGTTGTACCGTCAAATCCGTATTTTGCACGGTCATAACCTATATCTAAAACAACTCCTCTTGCTATTTTTGGAAAATCCACATAGCAATTTGTTGTTATTTCTCCCATTATTGATACTATACCTGTTGTACAGGTTGTTTCACAGGCAACCCTTGCGGTTGGGTCTTTATCTAAAATTGCATCTAAGATTGCATCCGAAATCTGGTCGCATATTTTATCGGGGTGTCCCTCTGTAACAGATTCTGATGTAAAAAGTCTTTTTGACATGGCTTAAATGTCCTCCTTGTTTCTTTCAAAATTAACTGCTACACCTAAAAGTGCAGCAGTTAAATATGGTTTATTCTGTTTCGGTGTTTTGTTGAGGGTTATAGTCTATATCATCAAGGCGATGGAATGTATATCCCTCAGAAGTCAGATATTCAATAATATCATCTAATGATGCCAATGAATTCTTCTTGGATGAAGACAAGAATCCGCAAGTAGATGAAGAAGGCAACCCCATCCCGAACCCTAACTATGTTCCGGTCAGCGACGAGACGATACCGAGCACTCTGTACGCTGATAAGAATTACCTGAACAAGACGAAGGA
>JAZNPJ010000198.1:0-21835 GCA_045589635.1 Clostridia bacterium | reverse complement strand
CAACCTCCGCATCCTGCTTCGTGCTCGTTCAAGCATAAATTCTTTTGCTTCCGGATTCGCAGGCTTACGCCTGTTCTTTTCGAGGTGGTGAATCATACGCAATGTTCCTGCAATTTTGCCGTGAATGGCACGGTCGATTGTTATTTTGCTCTCCTCATCACGGAGAACTATGTTTCCGTTTTCTTTGCTGATGGTGTGTTTGAATTTTGTTAAATCCAAATCACCAAAGATTAACTTTGTATCCTGTTTTCTTATCCCGGGGAACATCAACAGGAACAAATCGTAATCAGTAATGGATGTGAAGTCTACGCCAGCATCATCAAGCTGAACCATCATATCAATGGGCATAGCCGTTAAAACAGAAACAATATTGTAGTAATCCTCTTCACAGTCGATAACTTCGCCAACAGTTGGGATTACTATCTTGATGGAATCATTTATCGCATAACTCCGTTTATACAAAAGATTTCTTGTTGCCATACCTAATCATTAACCTTTCTTTCGGTTTGACGGTGTGGGCTTATTGGGGTTATGTAACCTGTTAAAGTCTGTAGCGGTAAATGTCATAACCTTACCCTGAAAGTCTGTCATAGGGGCATATCTTTTTGCTGAATAGAAATCCAATTCTCCAAGCCCGTAGTATCGACTTCCGTTGATAGCTCCCGCTATCTTAGAAACAAGCTTGTCTGTGCGGACACCACCTTCCGGCAAACGCAACTTGCTCTTATGTGTAAACACCCACACATACAGAGTGGGTAGTAAGTATGTTTTGTTTACAGCCTTTTGAATATCTACATCACAGCATATAAATGTTTTTCCGTCCTGAACCGTTTCGGGTACGTACTCTAATGGAAACACTTGAGAATAAACCAACTCGCGTGTTCTATCCATGGGGATTTTCTCATTCAAAAGCCTAACGATTGACTCATTTGTAAGTAAGTCTTCCATCAGTTGATACTTGTAATCAAAGAACTCTTGAAGATACAATTAAAACCACCCCTTTTCATTGATGTTCACATCACTATTTGTCATCTCGTCGGATGTATCTTTTGGAAAATGTTTATAATAGTCTGCTATACCCATTTCGTGGTTATCGTCACTGGTAGCAGTTACCTCCTGCAGAACAAACTTGAACACGCCTTTGTTGTTAAATGTGCCTCCAAGTTTTAATGGTTTTGTCAGCAAGTAGGCTAATTTATGTCCAGACTCTGGGTCATCTATCAAAAACCTATTTTCTCTATTAAATTTAACCGTATCGAGATTTCGTGCTATTATCATAGCGATACGAGAGTCTCCTCTTGTAACAATATAATTTCTATCTTCCAGTTCACCTGTTAAATACTTTGTGCCATCTTCGATAATACACCACTGCTCATGAATCACATCGTCATCTGACACCCACCTAAGCAGATGATTACATTGAATCATTTTTGCTTTAGTATGTATCGTAGTATTAGCATCTCGTTCTGTGACGAGCCAGTAATTGTCCATCCAACTTACAAGACCGCCGTGTCCAATGTCTTCACCGGGCAACGAAATTATGGTCTTTTCATTAAGATTATCCGAGTCAATTATAGCTACATCTTGAAAAACATCATCAATTTTGACTGTCTGATATGATAAACTATCCTGTAATTTATTGTTAATCATCCGTATCTCTCGTTTGAGTGCGGTACCTCTTTTACTTCCGCCTTTGACATCAATTCTGTTTTTATAAGTATCCCAACCACCCATAACAACACCTCACTTGTCTGCATACTGCGATTTAAGCTTATTGCATATTGATATTGCGCGGAATACTTCTCTTTTCACTTCTTTAACTGAACAATCTGGGTTGTCAATCAAATACTGGAGTATAGACAAAAGTGTCAAGTACGAGGCATCGCCTTGAATCGCATTCACTAAACTCTTACAACCAAGCAGTTCTGCCTGTAGACTTTGCATATATGTCGTAAGAGATTCCTCGTTAGCTTCTCGTATCGGGAGAATCTTAAAGAAAAGATTCACGAGATTGCGAAAATAGTTACTAAGAACTTTTTGGTCAATGGACAGACCGTTTTTTACTTCAATCATCATAAGTGTAAATCTGTTAAATCTCCATGATTGTAGCTGTACTCACGAATCATCTGAGTATAATCCTTTTGAGCTTTTGCGTATGCATTCCCGACTCGCAATAAAAGCTCTGAGGGAGAGTATGTTGAATAATCCTTTGTGTTTAGGGTATTTTCCAAGAGTTCTTGTTTATATGTGTAGGGCTTTAGCCAATGCACTACCATACCCTCAGATATAATATCTGCCAACTCATCTATATCTGACGAGCTTACATCGACAGTGAATTGTCTTATTTCATCGTCTGCCGTAGATGAAAAATCATATTTGCAGTTCTTTTTAAATGAACTTATTGCTCTCTTCATATAACCATCCACTGTCTCAGTCCTGTCGTCTATATCAAGTTCTAAAAGGTCATATTCTGTAATTTTCGCCAAAAAGGCGTCTGTAAACAAATCATAAGGTACGCTCATTTATTAGCCTCCTTATTTTTCAATCAAATCAACACCAAGAACTTTTTCAAGTGCGGCAACAACCTTATAAGAGTCGATTTCTCCATTCGCAATAAGCTGTCTTGCTCTATACGCGACCGACTTCTTTTGACCCTTCGATAGTCTTGAAACAATATCTTTTATTTCGTCTGGATTCTTCTGAAATATTTCGTCAAAGTCGTCTAACGAAATAGCATTCTTGTAATACTGTTTAAGCCCCAAATAATCTATTACCCATGCAAATTCCTCATCAAACATAAACCAATTGTTAATAAAGAATTTCTTAGCCGAGCTTTTTGCATTGCGAATTTCTCGCAACTCCATTTCCTGTTCGTCTCCAAAAGAATCCCATTTAAACACTTCATGCGTCCGCGGGCTTTTGTAAACTAATTTACCCTGGTGTCCATTGCGCACTATAACTATTTGATTTGGGTCAATCTCTTTTGGAATAATAGGTCTTGCTTCTGGTGCGTTTGTTACTTCTACAGCCTCATTAGTTGTAGAGGCTGATGTATTCTTTTTGTTATTAGCCATATTTTTCTCCTTTAATTCGGGTAGCGGAACCCCAAAGGAGCTCCGCTACATTAATAGTGTTATTACGCAGTCTGATAACGACCGATGCCAGCGTTACCACCAGCAAGTACGATACCAAGACCATACTTTTCGCCGTAGAGATATTCCTGTGTGAAGTCTGCATTCTGCATTGGGTCGCCCATAAGAACAATGGGGTCACCTTCGTATACAAACTTAATAGGCTTATCATCGCCTGCAACGATAGTAAGAACATCGTCGTCAAATACGAACTCTGTAGAACCAACCTTATGTCTCTGAGGTGTTACAACAACGGGTGTGCCATAGAACTTACCGTAGTAACCAAGGTTGTGGAGTTCCTCTCTTGCTGAATCTGCCTGTATGGAAGCAGCGAGCATGCGACATGCCTTCTTTGTACCAACAATTGTGGCAGGCTTACCACCAGCAGCAGCTTCAACGTGAGCGATAAGGTCAAGAAGCTCTTCTTCGTCATATGTACCTGCAGTGGGGAAGTAAGCTACGCCGCCAAGGTCATCTGCTGTTGCGCCACTCCAAAGAGTGTAAATGTCATTAAGCATCTTCTGACGGAATGATTCAGCGACAACATTAATAAAGTGGTTAAAGTCAACGCGGCCTGCAAGAACTCTGTTGAGTTCCTCATAAATACGAACCATCTTCATAGTTGTAGGAATAGATACCTCGTTTGAACCGCCAAGTCTCTGACGTCTGATACCCTGGGTACCATCAGCTACGTCGTCGATAACAAAAAGATTGCTATCCTCTACAACAAAAATGTTCTGGTCGCCTTCTGCAACATTGCGGAAGTCAACAAGTGCGTTGAAGAGTTCATCACCAACAAGGCCTTCAACAACTGTTCTGCTCAATGTTTCTTCAATAAATGCGAAAAGGCCAGAGCACTTGCCGTCACGAATTGCCTTATAGTCAAGCTTTGTGCTTCCGTTATTAAGCTCAATAAGAGCCTTCTGAATAGCATCCTGAGACTGGCTAACAGAATACTTTTCTACTCTGTTCTTATAACCATCAACAGCAAGCTTTACAATTTCTTTCATATCAGTCATTATTTTCTCCTCCTTCTCTTAAATTAAGCCTTTTTAATCTGGATAACATAGTATGTATAACGTCCAGCAGTTTCGATTGCTTTGCAAACACCAAGACCTGTAGCGCCTGCATCGATTTTACCGTCAGCGCCAATACCAACCTCAGCTTCTACAGCAGGAACCACGCCGCCAACAAAACCCTTTGCTGTCACGCCAAAGAAGTTACGATTACGAGGGATATAAGCACGAATAGGCTTGCCTGCTTCGTTAATGTACTCGTCAAGATTACGCTTTCTTTCGTCATACATAACTTCAACGCCTGCAAGAATTGCACAATCATCTACCTTGTCACCAGCGGTTGCAAGTGTTGCCTTATAAATTTCACGTTCGCCATCTTCTAAAGCGCCAACCTTTACAATAGCACCGTTCTCTGCGTCAATCATGGCACCATCAGCGTCATAAACACGAACAGAAAGCAAATCTGCACGCTGGTCTGTACCGCTAAGGTTATCTGTTCTAATTACGGTATATTTATCCATATTTAATTCCTCCTTAAGTTTTAGTCATTGCTAATGCCATACTTGGTGAAAATGCCACCATATGGTTCATTAGTTGTATCAGTCTTTGAGACTGGAATTTTGGGAGCTTTGTTTTCAAGTGAGAACTTTGCCGCACCACCGCTTCTACCACGGATTGCATAACATTTCTCCTCGAGCGTTTCAATATCGTACTGCATACAATCATTACGAAGTATTTCAAAAGCCTCAATGCCAAACAAATCCTCAAACTGTGTGAACACGTTATCTCTATCGCTTTTGGCAATAGCTGTTTCTGTATCAGTTCTAAACTGACGCAGCTCCACAAGTTCTGATTCCATCGTTGCGATTGCATCGGATGCGGTTTGATATTTCAATTCCCATTCGGAATTTTCATGAAGTCTTTGCTCCATATCGGTGAATACTTGGGCAAATGGAGAAGGCTGCTCACCTTCGTCAAAATCAGCGATTACATACTTCTTACGACTCTTACTGTCGTAATCAATAGTTATACTGTCGCCATCAATCGCATATAAAAATCCATAAAGCAACCAGTCGTTTGAGTCCCAACAATAGACTTCGTGTGCATCAAAATCGCAATCAACATACCAATATCTGGTGCACTCTCCCCATTCGCGTTCAATTTTCACCTCTCCGAGAACTCTATATATCTCGTCGACAATATTGCTCGTTAACGCAAACTTGTCTTGTGTGAGACTTGGGTCTACTGCTCCGGCAGGGTTTGTGTTGTCATCTTTTGCCGCCTGTTTCATAGCCTCAAACTTTTCTGTTAACTCTTCTACAGTAAAATCTTCGATAGAAAAATCGAGACTATCAACATCAATGCCATATCTGGCAATCAGTTCCATCTTTTGTTCCAATACCTTTTCTCCTCCTTCCATTGAGTAATTGTGTGGGTGTGTATCATCAACCTCTTTAGAGGTTTCGACCAAATTAAAACTTTCCTTTAAATCCTGCATCATCTCAGAAAGTTGCTGTTTAAAATCTTGCTTACTAAATGTCTCAAGTGCAGAACTCTCAAAGCATGGTTCTACACCTATTAAAGCGAAGGCGGTAAACTCAAAATCATCTATGTGGTATATTCCATCCACCATTTTCCCAGCCTTTACTGTTAGCTCCATAGAGTGAGCAGTGATACCGTTTTCAATAATTTTTCGGTATGCTTCTTGACGTTTCCATAGCAAGACTTCTGCATACAGGTATTCGTGTATTGTGCCGTCTTCTTCCTCGAATTCCTCGAACCATACACGAGCGGACTCAGGTATCAAACCAATTGGTTGAGTGAGATTAATCATTCGTAGTTCCCCGTTATCGTTAACCAGCTCCATATCATGACCCCCAAGAGTACCTGTTTCTCTGTCGTAATTGCAAACAATTGGACAGTTATAAATGGTTTTCAGACATCTCTCAAGTGTCTGTTTTGATATTGCTGATTTATTACGGTTTTCACCTGGATAACAGATACGAAGAACGCCCGTATCAAAGGATGAATTAACTTCGCACAATCGGGTTAGAGATGATGCGAATCTCATATTCAAGATTTTGTCCATCCTAACCTCCTTATAAATAAACCCCGCACATAATCGTGCGAGGATGTGTTGATATGTATTAAAATGTAAGGGTGTCCGAATGGACACATTCAATTTCGTCGACAGAGAATGTAAGCTTGTCTTGGTTTTCAAAGACAAAAATGTTATGTTCCCTGTCAAGTTTTAATGGGTTATACCCCATTGATAAAAGTTTCTCACAAGACTCCATGCTAAAAACATAAACAAATTTATTCTGCATTAGGCATCCTCCTGATTCTGTTCTCCGGACTCAGTAATTTCGCCTACCTCTTTCTTGGGCGCACCACCTTCGTCGGTGGCTCCTTTGTTATCCAAATTACTGCTTCCCATCTGCGTTGAACTCTGAATCGGTCTAAACATATCTTGTAAACCAAGAACCTGTCCCTCAAGGAAACTCATTGCATCAAGCTCGGCTTGTCCAAGACCTTGTGAGGCTGCGTACATCGAGATTGTAGGAAGTCCGTATGATGCCGCTTTGAGATATGCGTCTCCAACTTCTTTTCTGTTGTAGGGAGACACATCAAGAAAGTTAACTTTAAAGTTCTTTCCGTATCCTTGAGATTGAATAAACCTATTAATTACATCTTCAATATTCTTTACAATCCCGTAAGTAATTGCTTGGTCTGCCTTTATTGATAAAAGCAAAGCGTTAGCAGATGCTTTTTCATTGTTAAAAAGCAAAGAAGACACGCCCGCCGCAGTGAACAAATTTTGTTCAGCATCAGCAATCGTGTCTGTGTCCCCTGTGTTTGAACGCTCAAAACTTATCTTATTTATTGGCATCGGAGTTAACACCGAACCAACTTCTTCTGGAAGCACCGAGTCAAGATTTCTCCAGAACTCTTTTGCCTTATCCAGGTCTATACCCCATGTCCCGTCTTTTTCCATAGGCAGCGTCATAGTTAACATTGCGTAGTTTTCAAGCGCTGTTTTTGTGAGCTTTAATTGTTTGTAGTCTTCTATATCGTAAATTTCACGTAAAATTCCTGCAAACGGAGGAATTGAATAGTCCAAAATATCCGCGTTGCACTTGACCGCGAACGATGTAGGTGAGTCCAGCTCTATCCATTTAGACATTCTCTGGGTTTTATATGTGTTATATTTTGTTGAAAACTCTTTGGGGTAAAACTCAAGCATATTCGAATGAGAGTCAAAGTATGAAAAGTCAAATGTAACATTTGGCACATTCCCCTCAACTGAGGAAATAGAACAATACTCACTCGGGAGTTGTTGAATAGTAATACTATCGTTGGTTACCCATAAGGTTCCATAAAAGGTATCCTCTCTTAAACACACAGTCAATATTTTGGGAAGCTGGCTTTTTATATTCATTGAAGATAGCATGTTCAAAACTTTTCTATAGTTGTTATTAACTGTTTTAACATTAGCCTTTTTGGGGTCAACCCTATAGGGCTCGACAATGTAAGACAAATCAGACAGCCCAACAAAATATTGAATCAGTCGCCTAAAATGAGGACTTGCGCCATAGATATAAGTAACGGCTCTGCGGAGCTGTTTCTCATATGTATACGGATTCGACAAGTAAGTAGTAATATCATCTTTTGAGTAAAGCGAAAATGTCGGCGTAGTTGTGTTATTATTCAAATCTCTTGTAATCAATCTATTGAGCGCCGCAAACTTACTTGAAATGCCTATATACCCTTCTGTTGATGGTTTACGCGAACTATCATCCTTCTTTTTTATATCCGACTTATTAACTTTCTTAATATCGTCTTTGGTTACTGCCATAAATCTTATTCACCGCCTTTCCTGTATATTTAGGTGGCTTAATCACAAACATATCAGAGCTTTGCGAGTTAATGCTATAACGTTTATTCATCTTGCTCTCTAATTGTGTAGCCACATAATAGTTGTATGAAAGACTGGAATAACGGTCTTTTCTCATTCCAGACTTTTCAAATATTTTCACCTTACCCCCTGCCTCTTCGTGCTGGAGTTTGGTAAGTTCATTGATAAGTAATGTTGTGTGTATATATGGTAGTTTAAATAAATACTTGTCCGATTCCAACAACGAATTATATCCCTTTATGCTTTCCAATGCCTCATTTGCTTCTAACTCGGCAGACAATAAACGAATTCGCCCACTTCTAAAGGCTTCTCTTAATAGAAAAGCACAATCGGAGTTAAATTGAGCACTCGCCTTAATTGCCCAAATCACCTTGTCTGCACCAATAACAGTGCATCTCGCGGCCATTTCCGCATTATTGCAACACGAAATGGCTGGATATATTTCTCCTGTTTCTGGGTCTACAACATCTCTCGCCAAACAATCATATACGCCAAGTCCAAGTCCATTGGTGTCTAACACGAGATAGTCGCAATCATATTCATCGAACATTTTTCTAATAATCAGAGCCTGGTCATCAGTTCTTAAACCCTCGTATGTATCTGCATATACAATATTACTTGTATAACGACCTGCTTTTGTTGGCATCAACTGGTTAATAAATATAGCCGTTGCGTCGTTATTATTTTTTTTACTCGACATCAACGCTATATCGGCAGATAAGATTCTTATCTCTCCGTTTTGTTTATGAGGTATTTTTATAAATTGAGAGTGACCAAGTAAAGATGATATCCTGCTCGGAAGCATTGGATACTGTATTTTTCTATTTTTAGAAATTGAGTCATAATCAAAGAAAGCGCCCTCTGAACTTCCCCACCACAACGCCTCGTATTCCATCTGGAATCGTAATTCATTAAAATCTGACTCAACATACTCATCTTCAATAACACTTCTATCAAGAAGCCCTTCTTTAATTGAAAGTTCATATGGAAGACCGCATATAAAATGTCTCTTCTTGCCTTGCTTCATGGATTCGAAAGTATCTACACACTTTGTGTATGACCAATGGTCTGTTGTGTAAGCGGACGATAACCACACGGTCATGCTTTTCTCTTTATTCCATTCGTTCTTTCTTTCTTCTTCTGATAGTTCTATGTATCTTGGCATCCTTCTATATGTTAAAAACTTTTTCAAAACATCATCGATTACCCATTTCTTTATCATTCGAAACTCATCAAGTATCAAAATGTTTGCACGATTAGAACGAGCTGAGTCAGTTGAAGTTACAACTTTTATATAACTCCTGTTTTTAAAAACAATCTGTGCGTTAGTTCCGTTTATTTTCGTTTCTTTTTCATCAATTTCTAATTCAAGTTCTTTAGAAAGTGGTTTAAGTTCTAAAAGTATTTTTTCAAGAACATTTATTGCCTGTCCTCTTGTTCCAGAAGCTATACATATTTTAGTTCCTGGATAAAGGATACATCTGATTACACAAAAAACAGCACTTAAAAAACTTTTTCCTATACCTCTTGCGGCTATCATTATAAATATCGTACTTATATTCATTGCCACAAGTAGTATTTTTTGGAACAACTTTAAATCAAGGTGCAAGTAATCTTCAGCAAATTTGTGAGGTCTGGCTCTATAGTATGCTGCCCATACGCCGACACCGTTTATTATTTTATCAGTTCTCGTCATCTGTGTTATCACCGCCTGATTCATATAACGTTTCTATATCGTTATCCACATCTGACAGAATCTCGTACATTAAGTCATCGTCGCTATCGTCGTCAAACTCAGGGCGGCAAACCCTATACTTGGCAATCTCTTCATCGTATAATTTGGTGTTGGCATTTTTAAACCCAAACATTTTTGATATGTGACCACTAAACCAAGCAAGGATATATTTCTTTAGATAATTCGTATCTTCCTCAGTCTCGTCTTCGGGTATCGGACGTTTAAATTCAAACCTGTCAATCCAAACACCCATCGGTGTGTTATATATTAATGCGTCTGCGTCACCTTTCTTTTGTGCTGGTTTCAAACTGGCACTGCCAAGTAACGTATTCAGAGCATTAACGCTCTTATCGACTGCGCGTCCTGCTGCGCGGTCTCTGTTAATATCTAATTCAAGTGAACAAATCTGTCTTATTATGGCCTCTGTGCCGATATCCAGTTCATAATCAGGAGGAAAGCGAGACATCCAGTATGAACGTCTTTGCTCAAGGTCTGTATACATTTCAGGAGTGTAACCAGTACCCCAAAACGCAATAACCTCCTCTGGTATTTCTTCTGTGGCATCCAAATGTTCTTCGTTTTCTGGAACAATATCTTCGATATATTGAATTTCTCTTTGGGGTTTCCACAGCCAAAGTGTTCCTTCTTCAGCAAGGGTATCGTCATAACTTTTTCCAGAATATGTTACCGTATTAATCTTTGCAATGTAACTTGTCATTATGGTATGTGTTGTATTTTTTCTCTCAACAGCCTCAAAGACCTTGTCGTTCCAATACAAGTCAAGCTTCCTACACATTTGCCTTACTGCGTCTTTAGCGTTGTTGCATTGTGACAAATAGCCATTGTACATCGTATCGATGCAATCTTTACATACCGAAACATATCCTATTCCTTTATATAACAATCCATAATTTACTGGGAAATTTCCCTTACGTCTGCCATATGATATTCCACATTTGGTGCATATAGCACTTGATGCATTTACCTCTATCGACATAATTAGTCACCCGACTCTCTGTCGTTAAGAGACATCTCATATACCTTGGCTGCCATACGAAGGTTATTTCCGAAACTAAATTTTGGGACATATCTTGAACTTACAATTACTGGTTCTCCGGTAACAGGGTGTTTTGTTTGTCTTTCCGCCCTTAGGCCTAAGCATAGTGTTCCGAACCCGTGTATATTTATTGTCTCTCCGTGTTTGATAGAATCTTCAATTACCGCCAAACACGCATCAATAATTGCCCCTACGTCATTAGTTGTAAATAACAATCCTTTTTCAGCTTTTTTTATTATAAAATCACTTTCATTTCCGCTATCGTCGGAAATATGAAATACCGTTTTCTGTGCAGAAACTCTTTTTCTTATATCATTTTCTTTCAAAACATCAACGGTTCTATTAATCAAATCCTTTTTATTCATAAATCTCTCCTTCAGTTCAAATATCAGACAGGCTTTTCTTCTCTGGCGAAACTATCTCTCCGTCTTGGAAGTACATTCCAATCTGCTCGTCTGCTTCTATATCTGTGTATATTTTGCACATATCTGCCGACTCCCATCCAACAATCTGTGTGATTACATTATCGGGAATTCCCGACCTAACCAAGCTCGTTGTAAAATAATGTCGCAGGCTATGAATATATGCAGGTCTTCCAGAAATTCTGCTGAAGGTGTTTGACCAACTGTTTATTGTTGAGATAGGCACATACTCCGATAAATTTTTTCTATTCGGAAACAGCCATTCACTTTCTACACCATTATTCCGTCTGTATTCCATCCACATATCAAAGTATGGCTTAAACTTCTTAGCTAATGTATAACATGGGATTAATTTTCCTCCGCCTTGACCCTTTGTTTTTATTGGAGAACTTTTATATAAAGCTCCTCCGCAAACAAGTCTGCTATCATCAAAGTCTGACACTTTGAATCTACACAGTTCAGACTTTCTTCTGCCACTATACATAGCTAAAGCCAGATAACACGCCTTTTCGTAATCTTTACGGTTAACAAGTTTATCGAGCAATATATCCAACTCATCGTCTTCCCACACAGTCTTTTCTCTTACCGGTCTATTGACCGGATTTTCAACCTTGTTGATAATATTTCTAAAATTAGGGAATTCATCGTCTAAAACTCCTTCAATATAGTTACTTAAAGACGATAATGCTGCCTTAAGTCTGCGAATCCTTGCAGGACTATTCTCATTGTTGTTCAACAGCCAGTTCTGGTAAGCAACTATGTTTCTTTTTGTCCAATCAACGAAGAATTTGTTCCCATTATTTTGCAAACACCAAACCCATGCTATTTGGATGTCATTATCATATCCAGCAATTGTTGTTTCACTTCGCTGAACTGAACGCAAGTAGTCTAAAAAGTCAGCCAACAATTGCATATTTTGAGGATTAACCTGCTTTAGCAATTCTGGTGATGTTATCGAGTTCATTTTTGTATTTCTTGCCAATACAAGCCACCTCCTTTAAATTTTAATATATATTTCTACAAATTGGTGTCACGAGCAGGAATTGAACCTACGCAACTCAGATTTTCAGTCTGATGCTCTACCTGCTGAGCTATCGTGACATATAAATGTTTAAACAAAAACAGAGCCGAATTTCTCCGGCTCTGCGAATATGTATCTTAATTATTCAATTATTATTACTTTTGATTTATCATGAATAAGGTTTCCTTCTTCATCTTGACATATCAAGACAAATCCAGATTGTTGGGGGGATGTGAGCCTTCCGTCAACATAATCCATTTTCTTTACGTCTGCGAACGCTCCCTGCTCAAACAATTTTATATATCCTTTTTTTGAGTATCCCACTTTGTGTGTATGCGCCATGCAAACACAATCGAAAGGTTCTTTTACTGTGTCTTGCAAATAATCTTTGGCTTTATCTGCTGTCGCAAGCATTCCAGAACGATACGCAAGCGGGTGAGCAAAAATAGTTTTTCCAATTTTTGATTTCCAGTCATTGACATACTCTATTTCCACATCATCAAAAACATTGCATAGTGGTTCATACCACACCTTTGACTTACTTCTTTTGTTATAATGGTTGAAGCCGTCTACAAAAATCAACTCAAGTGATGTATCGGGCATTAGTTCGAGTATATCTGTGTCTAAATTCTTTGCAAAATAGGCGGCAAATCTTTTATCATGATTTCCATAATTGCAGACCACTTTTTTAGGATGTATATACTCTATTAAATCAATAAGATACTGTCTTCCTCTGATTATCTCTTCCATAGGAGATACTCTGTATTGCTTGCTAAATTTAGACAACGCTTGACAGTCTACAATATCTCCATTAAGTTGTAGTACATCCACATTCCTATAGTCTTTGAGAACTGTATAATCAAGCTGGAAGGGAATATGTAAATCGGAAATAGACAATATTTTAGTCGCAATACCATCAGATTTTTCTGCTTCAATTATTTCAATAAGTCTTTTCATACCGTACATTCTCTTTCTTACTTCCGACTCATTAAAACAATTTCCTTCTCCAAATAGGTATTCGCTTATTTCTTCATAAGGGGTACTATCTGTTTTGTACACAAGCTTATTTTCTACAAGCTCCTTAACAGCTCTGTATGTAATGTCTATTACTTAATACCCTCCCCTGCTTTCCCTTCAGTTGCACTTGTATTACGAAGCTGTTCTAAATATCGCATAACCGCTCTTGATTCTTCGCAATAATAATGATGTCTTTTGGATTTTTGCTTCATCGTTCTTACAATATGAACATTGGGGAATCTTTTTGCAATAGCTTCTTTTTCAGTTTTGGTAATAGCAACCATTTGTTAATAATCAATCCTTTTCTTCTTTTTTTAATAGTAATAAAGCATTTTTACTGAAGTAAAAGTAAATCTAAGTTTACGAAATTTTACTTTTATATTCCTATCATAATAGTATTTCATCAAAAACCCCCTTAATCGTTGCATTGCAACCACTAAGAGGGAGTTTGATTTTTCAACAAGTTAATTATAAAACCTGCATTTTTTCTCTTCGCCTCATCACAGAGTTTACCCTCTGTTTCATAGCAACCTCTACTGCACATTCTTTGCAGTATTTTTGCTTTTGCCCTTTAACTGGGTCGCTGAGTTTTGTGGTAATGCCACAATTTTGACATTCAAAATATGGCTCTCCACAATACTTAAGGAATTGATATCCAAGATTCCGAAAATCCGTTATGACCAAAGCAACTTCGTCGTCGTTATCTATAAAACAAACTTTTACATTTGTATTATCTACTTTCTTTGAAAATTGAATTAACCCAAGTTCATTTAGTGAAAAATACATTAAACTTTGTCTCTTTATTGAGGTGTTAATGTTCGCCATTCTCATTATTTCGCTATCCTTGCTATTTACCCAATGGTCTCCCTGTGGATTAACTACATCCCAATATTTTGCCAAACATAAAAGTGTAAATGCCAATCTGCGAATCTGTTTGCCTTCTAAAGACATTATTTTCTTCATTTCCTTTTTTGACACTGCAATACCGTCAATTAAGACGGCCTCATATTTAAAAGCTCTGGCCACAGCGTAGTCGAGCGTTGAATCCCATTTTGGTATTGATGCCGTCGGGTCACACTGAAGAAGGAATATCTCAATCAAATTTCTAACTTCTCTTTTAGAGTAGTTTCCGCTGTCTATGTAATATTTTGCCACTCGGCTTAAAGTTTCAAAAGGTTTCTTACCAAGTGAGCGAGAGTCTATAGCAGCCTTTGCCCATTCATGTTCATTTAAAACAATAGTCATCTATTCACCTCAATTATTTTTGATTTAACCGTAAATTTATTTCCCCCAAATTCTAAAAAACCATTCTTGTCTATTGCAGGAAATGATATTTTATAGTCATTCTTTTTTAATATGTTATGTATAATCTCTGCTCCGCACATACTCCACGCAAATCTCTTTGTTGAGCTTTTTGTGTAACAAATATCCAATATCACGTTACACAGAACTTCTTCGTTGGGGCACACTTTACTGCACTCTTTTTTAAATTCATCGTTCATCATTACAAGTGCAGCACATGAATCGCATTCATCTACTCTTTCATAGTCTGCAAAAACTGAATAACTTACTAATCTCTTATTGTAGTCCTCATATAATTTTTTTATTGCTTTATATTGGTTTGGGGTATAATCTGAATTATTTCGCATTATCGTATAATCAAACTTAACTGCCAAGTTATGTTTGCCTATATGACCGTCAAATTCATCCTCAAATCTTCTGCATATTTTATTCATAACGCAGTCGTTGGTTCCTACGGGCATCCTATACTCATAATATCTTAAAAATTCCCTCTGTCGTTCTGTTGTTTCACCTATTGGTATCTTATACAACTCATCTACAGTCATCTGAAACTCTCTCAAGGCATTTCGGTCAGTGTTTTTAATATATGTATTATACTGTTTCATCAGCGAGGGATAGATATATCTCATAAAATACGGCTTCTTATCTGCAACAATCCTGCGATACAATTCTCGTTCCTCTACATCTTCCATCTTATTAACGGTGTGTCTGTCGTACCATGAACGAGGCATTGGCTTACACACGATTCCCTTCGCTTTGTCTATCGCATTCTGCTGGTATAGCTGACCGCATCTAATGCGGTAAGATAACACCTCATACTCTTTTGAATTTTTGGGAAATTCAGCACGAGCCTCAAACATAGATGTTATCCAATTAGTTGTTTGTCCTATATCATTACCGAAACTCTCTATATTAGACCGAATAAAATCCTCTTCGGATGAAATCTTCTTTGTTGCTCTTCTCTGTGCGCACATTAGAGTAGGTAAAGGCTTTAATTTGTTAACCAACACTTTGTTATCTGTAAGCATAACGAGGTCTCCATCAAAGTCACATCCATTTAAGGCTGCGGCGGCTGTATCCCAGGCATTAAAAATAGTGCAAGTATTCATATATCTATACCAATACCTAACCTCGTCATTCTTAACTGGACACACAAGTCTTATATTGTTATGACAAGTCATTGGAGCTCTATAACAAGCAAGTCTATCAGAACCGTTATCTGCCCAATATTTATTATAAATCTCGCCGGCATGTAATAACCCTGTTTTTTCAAGCCCAAATATACTCTGACATAATAAATACGGGTCTCCCGATACTATTGAATAATTACCGTGTACTTTTAATACTCCGACTTTGGCCTCGTTAATTCGGTTACGAATCAATTGATATATGGTGTTTTGTACAAACGGGTCATCAAGAATTCGTTTGTCAATCATAATTGCCTTGATATAATCATCATCGAGTTTTTGTACGTTATCCTCGTTTATACCCGAACCTTTTAAAAACAATATAGTTTTTCTCCAGTCACCGCCGAGCACATCCCTTATATCGTTCATGGTCGGAGCAATAAGTTCATCTATATCTTCATCATCAAGGTCATAGCTTTGAATAAACTGATAATTTAGATTTCTTTCGCTTTCAAGTTCTTTAGGACAGGTCTTGGCAATTCCAAATGTATAGCCATTTAAAACGGACGTATTTACATATTCCTCGCAGCTACTATAGCTATCCCAGAGTTTAACCATCGATGTTGTTAAAATAAGTTCTACATTTCGAATATCAACATCGTTTCCCCACGCATCTTTTACTATGTATTTTTGAGCAATTTTATCTGCAAAATCTATAAAGTCAAATGTAAAAACCATTCCCTTTTCAAAAGAAAACCTCGTATTTACACCACTTACCACATAATCTAATCCCAGTTCCTCGCTCCACCTTTTCGCAAGAGACGGTAGCATAATTCCATACCCATCTGAGGCGTCCATTACGATTTTCTGTTCGGTCGCTTCTTCCATTATCGGTTCTCCATCGGTCTCGTCGGTTAGATTAATTACGTCCGCCACAAATTCGGTTTCCGCGTCCTCAACAACTAAAATTCCTTTAGGAAGCGACACTGGATTAGATGCGCTGCAGGTGAGAGCCTTATACGCCTCGAGCTTCGCAGTTACGAGTTCTTTGTTTGGGTTTCTTCCGTTCTCGACCCTTCTTTTTAATTCTTGAGACAACCTTTCGCTTACAAAAACTATCGTGCTGTTTTTTATTCCACCGTTTGTTCCAAGCAGTCGTTTGTATTTTATACCATTTATATAAAAACCCCTACAAGCCCTGTAGTAATCCTTCTCTTTGTCTATTATGATACACACATAATCTGGTTTAAACTGGAGTTTATCTAACTGCTCGTACAGTTTCTTTATAGTTCGCCTATTTTGAATGCTGTTTGGTTCTTTTTTGAGTTTCTTAATTTGATATTTGATATTTAATGCTTCATTATCTGCATCGTTAATACCATTCAGTTCATCAATCCATCTTAAAAGCTGACTATCAGCAAGAGATATTACCTCATCGTTTCTCCTTGCTTCGTCTATTGGTAATGTTAACCGCCATTTTTCCTTTCGTAATCTACTGCTGTTTATCTTATAAATATACTTCTGACACGCTAATTGTTTGCTAATTTGAGCCACCTCGTTTCATGTAAATAATATAATTAGCTTGATGCGTCAAAAAAATTAATCATTAAATTTTTCTATGTATTCAAACCATGCAGAGCGGTATTCGTCTCGGTCTCGCTCTATGTCTACTTGTATGGCATCGTCACTCTGTTCATATAGCGGCGCGTAATGTTCACAAACCGCCCTTCCATCGCAGTTATCAAAAAATAAGCAATTCTTGCAAAAACAATATGTATTATTCAATTATTTATCTCCTTATTTATATTTTCAATCCAATTAATGAGCAGGTTTCTCATTCTACTGCTCGGTATATATATGTAAACATCTTTCCCGTCTCGGATAGCCGAGCGCCATATCCACTGCACCATTATGGATAGTGCATATTTATCTTCGTCAACTGTTATGCCATGCATTTGATAATACTTTTTCTCATTAACATTCATAAACAGGTTGGCTATATAAACAAGACACTCCTTATCTCTGTATGTATTAGTTGCTTTGGCGTTAAAGGTCAAAAAAGCTTTTGTATAACCCTTACCCTTTATTTTATTAAATTCTCCGACATAAGAGCCCCAAAGTCTTTTATCGGCAGGTATATCGCGCCAGATATTATTAAAACAGTTGCTTACGTTTTTCTTTAACTGCTCAACATTGTCTCCGCCCCTTTTAAACCAGTTCATAGATAACGAATAGTAGTCATTACCAATGTCATTAATATTGGTTCTTTCCAGTATGTGCAGCTTATCTTTTAATGTATACACATACTCGGGGGTATAGCCTGGATATTCACCAAAACGATACCCGCCGTCTTCAGTTCTTTCAATGCCTATATACTCGTATGGTATCTGATAAATCTCCATAAAGTGGTGTATACTCTGCCCATCGAACAGGTATGTTAAGATAAAAACATCTTTGAAAGAAGTCAACAAGTCTGGAGGTAGCGCCCAGTAAAACAGAGACTCTCCCCTGTCGTCCATACGAATGAGTTCTCTTGATTTCAGCAAAGAAAACAACCTATGAAGTGCTTCCCCTTTGTAGTCATCTCTCGCTAACGAAAATACTCCGTTCTCCTCAGCGACATACCCCGCATCAATCGCAAGCTGTAGGTCTTGTGGGTGAAAATCAAAGGTTTCCAGAACATCCACATTCTCATCGATTATGAGCGTATATCCCTTTTCCTTTATATCATCAAGCATATCTGGAGTATACCCCTTGAAAGCTTGATGGGTTGTAGTGATGTTTCTTCCTTCCTTAATTAAGGCCGCCGTGTGCAAGTGCTTCTTAAATTTAAACTCTCTTATTTTGTCACTCGGGGCGACGAAGTGAAGACCTGGACACCCCTTCTGAATTCGTGTTGCCTCGTCAAGATAAGGAGTAATGTATATAAACTTCTCATCACAATGCTCGTTAAGATAAGTTATCGCCGCACTGGACTTGCCTGTTCCCATGATTGCATCACATACTTTTACTATACCCCATCACCACTCAATCCATTGAACATTTTGATACAAATCAACTCCTTCCTTTAACCTGTATAATCTTCGTACTCGACAATGTTGCTATCCACAAGATAGTTATGGTTAACGCTTCCAAGGTTAAGCATACGGTAAGCTTCATCAATCTCCTCACTCGTTATTCCTATGTAATCCAGAGTCTGAGCTGGGGATGAATGATTAAGCATCTTCTGCAAAAGCATCAGCTTTCGGCTATCATTATGTGACATAACCATCTGGTGATAACAAAAAGTCTTTCTTAGTGTGTGCGTTGAAACTTTAACATTAATATCAAGTTCATTAGCTATACCTTTTAATATACGGTCTATAGACCTTACTTGCAGAGGTTCATTAATATTCCCGCCTCTATTGGACACACTTCTAAACATATAGTCGCTTAGTGTCACTCCAGGGGTGTTTTCCAAATATAGTGTGACTGCCTCGACTACCGCTGTATTAATGGTGATATATCTATTTTTCTTTCTTTTGCGCGTATTGCGAGTCTTCTGCTCAAATATCGGAAAGCTATCCTTAAATGTTAAATTATCATTTATAAGGTTAGAGAATCTGAGCATCCTTAAATCACTGGCGCGCAATCCAAAATTAATACCAACAATGAAAAGCATATTATCTCTGTATCGACCGTGGTCTATAAGATATTTGGATATCAAGGCAATATCACTCATACTCTTAATTGGTTCGGCTGCGTGTTCCGGTGCCAGCTCACAATGAGTGTCCTCAACTGCTGGAGCGATAAGACCCGCTGCGAGCTTTCGTCCATTACGACGAAGTGCTGATGCATCGATAACAATCTCTCTCGCACTTGAAATATTATAAATAGCCATTTACACAATCCTTTCTAAAATCAGTATTACATTAATAAAACGTGTAAATTTACAACCTTTTAAAACCATTTACAACCAAGTAGGTTGTAGAATTTTTCTGGAGCCGTTATAGTGCAATGGTTAAATGGGGGTAGGCTTAAAAGAGAAAAACAATCTCTGTTGAGACGTAGATGAATAAGAAACGAGCACTAAAAACGACAGTAGCAGATAATTAAATTATCAACATATCCAGAAAGAAAAGCCTGCTTCGTGCAGGTTATTTATTTATCTTGACTGTATTATAACATATTATTATCCCTCCGTCAACCCACCTTTGTAAAAAAGTTATAATTTTTATAAATTATTTTTACTCTATGCCAATGTCCGGTTCTTATCGTGTTTCTTGCCCGAACACCAATATTCAAGCTACATTATTTTTATTTGAATCTTCGGATGTTATCGCTGTTCGGGCATTGAAATTCGTTGATTTGTAAGGGCTGAGTGGTTTTGGAGTTAGGATGTGGGAGATGGAGCGACTTTTACTGCGTGTCGTCTGCCGTTCCTGAATAATACCATAACCACGGGCACGCGGACACAATGAAAGACCGAAAGACCGAAAAAAGGACATAGAAAAACACCCCCACCCCCTTGTGATATAGCACAGCAAAAAAAATTCTTGACATATCAAAAACAAAGTGGTATATTATTGTTGCAAGTTATTTTATTGACTTGATATTATTACATACCGAAAGGACAGAAAAACAATGAAAAAGGACACAACAAAGGCACAAACCACAGTAACCACAGCAACAGCACAGCCCGACACCATAAGCAAATCAAAAGCATATTTTGAAACCGAATTTTTCAAAGAAAAGGCAAAAGAACACAAAAAACTTTTACAGCAAGCACAGACCACAACCGACAGCATTCGAAACGCAACCGCAGACACAGACAAAGCCCCGTTTGAATTTCCTGAATTGATAACAGCATACGAAACAAACGCAATTTTGCGTTATATGGAACGCAAGGACAGCCCGAAAGATAAAGCAAGCAAAGAAACCGAAACCGAATACACAACAGCATTGTTGACACTTGCAAAAGCATTGACTTATAGTGTATTAAAGAAATGTATAGACCCACAGCGAAAGACGGGAAACACAAACGAAAACAGCAAGACGGGAACATATAACAACAGACTTTTAACCATTAAACAAAGTATTGCAAATGATTTTCAAATTTTGGAAAACACAGCAACCACAGCGAACAATGCAACCGAATTGTATTATGACGATAACGGAAACCTGAAAGAACGAACAAAGGACAAAACAAGCCTTAAAGCCTTTAACAAGTTGATAACAAAATCATTAAATGGTGATGGGCTTGCACTTGTACACGATGCCGTCAAAATCATAGAAGAAGAAACCCGAAAAGCATTTGACGAGCGAAACAATATATCAATATCATTTATGGAAACCCCATACACCATAAGACGATTAAAGCAACATATTATTATAAAGTCTGTTGATAATATAGGGGGTTGGGAAACGATAGAGGTTACACCAATACAAATTGTTTTTCGTGCTATTCGTCAGTCAATAGAGGATAACGGGAACACAAGAATAAGCAACAGTTATTCATATATTCAAGACATAAGCACAGACCCCGAAACACAAACAGTAGAAACAATATATCATAGGTTAGGAAAGTATGCCGATTTAGGTGGATTTGAAAGAAATAGCAACGGACAGACCGACATATATACAACGGGTATTCAAGCCTTTGAGGATATAAACACTATTGTTGAAAAATTAAACTTGACAGTAACACAAGCAGAAACACTTAAATTAAGGTTACAGGGATACGGAATAAAAGCAATAGCCCGTTATTTTGGAATAAACGCAAAAAGTGTTCGTGAAAGACTTGAATACATACAGAAAAAAGCAACTAAAAACGGATATACACCCACAGAAACAAAGCCCCGATATATTGAACCCGATGATTTGACGGGCAAAAACTACAACAAAGCACTTGAAACAGCACAAGTGACAATATACAGCCCCGTTGACATTGTATGTATGGAACATTATGCAACAGTAAAAGCAAATTTTGAAAACAGAAAATAACCCCCGTTTCCTGAAACAACAAAGCCCCGTTTATACGGGGCTTTTCTTTTTGGATTTTTCCAACAGCCCCGACAAGCCTGCAAGGGAAAGCAAGGGACACCCCCACCCC
>JAZNPJ010000197.1:0-2656 GCA_045589635.1 Clostridia bacterium | reverse complement strand
TGGCTCACAGAACGACATGGCTACGATCCGACTTAGGAAGCAAAAGTAAGGGCTCATACTTCTTTACTATTGCTAAATATAGTAATACACAAGCAATGACAAGCATAAGTACAGTTTTAAATATATCTATCGGCGCTTGTTGGAGCAATACCGCAATACCGGTACTGCTTAAGAAATTAACAAGACTTTCTATCATTTTCTCTCACCACTTTCTTATAGTTTTAGTATCAAATGCGAATTAACCGATAGAAACAAGCACATCTCCTGAATTAACGCTATCACCTGCACTTGCGCTTACTCCAACAACCTTGCCGCCTTGCGGAGCAAAGATTTCATTTTCCATCTTCATAGCCTCTAAAACTGCGACTAAATCACCCTCATTCACTGTATCGCCAACATTAACCTTTATTGCCACAACAGTTCCCGGCATTGGTGATGTTACCTGACAAGCGCCCGAAACGGGTGTTGATTTTGGTGCTGATACAGGTGCAGGTGCACTCACTGGTGTTGATACAGGAGCTGATACAGGCGCACTTGCTACGCCACCAACCTCTTCTACATCTACTTCGTATGTTTTTCCATTTACAGTAATATTAAACTTTCTCATAACTATCTATTCCTTTCTATTAGTAGTGGTTAACTGTTTCGTTAAGTCCTGCCTTGTTCCATGCAGGAGCCTTGTTCCCTACTCTTCGGTATGATTTTATCTTTAAATGATATGTTGATGTATTCAGACTTGCTGCTACTGCCGCTGTTAAAACCGCAATAAGCTCGTCATCATCCGTATCAATTTCTGTATCAATAGCCTCTGCGGGTGCCTCAGCTGCTTGTTGTACTTGTTTTTGCTTTGACGGGTCCTTATAAAATACAACCCTCATAAGAAATAGAACAATCATTAGCAATATAAGTACAGAAAATACTATGCACATACCTTGTAATGCAACTGCACCGCCTACAGACAGAGCTTCTGATACTGAACTTATTTCTATTTTATCCATAACCTACAACCTCCTGAAATTAAACGGGGAAGTTTCCGTGTTTCTTTGCCGGAATCGAATCTCTCTTGCTTGCAAGCATTTCTAATGCAGCAATTATTCGCGGTCTTGTTGAGTCAGGCTCAATTACATCATCAATATAGCCTCTTGAAGCAGCAATATATGGTGATGCAACTCTGTTTTTATATTCCTGAACCTTTTCTTCTTTTGCAGCAAGTGGGTCTATACTGTTTCTTATATCATCCTTGAATATAATGTTTGCTGCACCGTCAGGTCTCATAACTGAAATTTCTGCAGTAGGCCATGCCATAACTATGTCTGCTCCTACATGCTTTGAGCTCATTGCTATATATGCACCGCCATATGCTTTTCTTAATATAACATTTACCTTTGGCACTGTAGCCTCACAGTATGCATATAACAGCTTTGCACCATGTCTTATAATTCCGCCCTGTTCCTGCTCTACACCAGGCACATATCCCGGAACATCTGTAAATGTTACAATCGGAATATTAAAGCTATCGCAAAAACGTATAAACCTTGACGCCTTATCAGAGGAGTCAATATCCAATGCACCGTCTTTTACCTTGGGTTGGTTTGCAACAACACCGATAGCTTTTCCATTCATTCTTGCAAAGCCTATAACAATGTTTTGCGCAAATTCTGATTGAATTTCCATAAAATCTGCATTATCTACTATTTGTAATATAACATCTCTTACATCATATACCTCATTTGTATCATCAGGAACTATGGATGAAAGAGTTTGTGATAATCTGTTTATATCATCATTAGACTCAATTTCAACACTCGACTCAAGGTTGTTTGATGGAAGAAACGATAAAAGCCTTCTTATTTGTGCTATGCATTCTTCTTCACTTGATGAAGTAAAGTGTGCAACACCGCTTTTTTGAGAGTGAACTTCACTTCCGCCTAAATCGTTTATGCATACATCTTCACCTGTTACCGCTTTAATTACCTGCGGACCTGTAATAAACATTTGCGATGTTTTATCTACCATAAATACAAAGTCCGTTATAGCAGGAGAATGTGCTGCGCCGCCTGCACATGGACCCATAATAACACTTATTTGCGGAATTACGCCTGAATTTCTTGTGTTTCTGTAAAAAATCTCTCCGTATCCCGCAAGAGCATCTATTCCCTCTTGAATTCTTGCTCCGCCGCTATCATTCATACCGATTATCGGTGCACCCATTTTAGCTGCCATATCCATAACCTTACATATTTTTTTAGCATGCATTTCGCCAAGCGAGCCACCTATAACAGTGAAGTCCTGTGCATAGACATATGTAAGTCTGCCATCAACCGTACCATAACCTGTTATAACGCCCTCAGCGGGTGCCTCAACACAATCCATACCAAAATCTGCACATCTATGTGTTACAAATGCATCAATTTCCACAAAGCTGTCCTCGTCCATAAGAGCATTAATTCTCTCACGTGCAGTCAGTTTGTCAAAATCGTGTTGTTTTTTAATTTTTACATTGCCACCGGCATTTTCGATAACGCTTCTGCGGTATTGAAGTTCATTCAATTTATCAATCGTCCCCATGACCTGACCTCCATTTTTATAAATAGAACAATTATTTCCTCATTATACATTATAACCCATATTATATTTTTTTGCAACATATTTGTGT
>JAZNPJ010000196.1:0-11855 GCA_045589635.1 Clostridia bacterium | reverse complement strand
TTCTGTTTTCGTCTGTGATATTGCCATTGCTGTCTAATGGAACATTAAAGTCGCATCTTACAAGAACTCTCTTGCCGCTAACCTCAATATCCTCAACTGATACTTTGTTATAAGTCATAGTCTTTATCTCCTTTTTTATTTCTGCCCGAGGGCATTTCCTCACATATTATATTATATATAATATTTTTGTGTTTTTCAAGAGTTATATGTATTTTTATTTAAATTCTACCAAAAAAATTTTTACTGCCGACCTTTTCTTGTCAGTTTTTAAACGATTATGACAGTGTTTTATACTTAAATATACGATAAAATGAAAAAACACTTGCAAAAACACAAATATTATTATATAATGTATATATGGTTATTACAATATAATGGAAAACATCAAAAAATACAGAGATGAGATAAATGTATGAAAGAATTTTATAAGAATTTACCCATTATAAAATACCTGTTTTTTGTTGTAGGTATTTGTCTTTTTGGTTCGGGCTTGATTACGTTGTTGCAAACAAAAGGTATAAGTGCTTTTGTATGTGTTGTTTTAGGCGCAATATTTATTGCAGGTGCATTGTTTTATGACACTTTTGTAAACTCCGAAAGAACACCTACACGAATACTCAGATATATTGTAGTTTTAGGAACATGCCTGTGGCTTTTGGCATGTCTTTGCCTTTTAATATACGGTAATGCGGGTAAACCCTCATACACCGAAGATGTTCTTATTATAATGGGCGGCAGTGATGATTCAAAACCAACAAAATCTATCGAAAAAAGAATGGATATTGCTGTTGAGTATTTAAAAACCAATCCGTATGCATACGTTGTAATATCAGGCGAAAGTTCAATGGGTGTTGTTACAGAGGCTGATGTTATGGTAAACTATTTACGTAACCACGAAATTGACCAATCACGAATAATAAGAAGCACAAAAGCCGATAATCTAAAAGAAAAAATAAAACAAATTAAAAAGCTTATAGATTCGCGTATAGACGGTGAATACAGGTGTATAACGATAACGAATGCAAGTCGTGCACTTCGCACTCAGCTTATAGCAAGGCGTTGCGGGTTAAGGACGAATATTGTAGGCGTAAAATCAGACTTTTTACGATTGCCTGTTACATATATGCACGAAACTCTCGCACTTATAAGACTTTTGTTTTTGAAATATTAAAAAATAAATTTTAAAGGACGTGAAAAAATGTTAGAGTACGATCAGTACAGATTAGAGCTTACAGGACTCGAGAAAAACATAATAGAATTGAGGGATTCACTTTAACATTGCAGGTGCACTAAGTGAAATAGAAGACCTCGAAAATCAGGCAATGCAGGAAGGCTTCTGGGACGATATGCAGGAGTCTCAAAAGGTTTTGCAAAAAACAAAGCAACTAAAGGATAAGGTTGCAAAGTATAATTCTCTCTACACATTATGGGAGGACACTTTGATGATGATTGACCTCGCAAACGAGGAAAATGACGAATCAATGCTTGATGAGATTACCGAGTCGGTAAAAAATATAAATGAGACAATAGAGACTATGACTCTCGAAACGCTTCTTAGCGGAAAATACGACAGTTCAAATGCTATTATAGAATTCCATGCGGGAGCAGGCGGAACAGAGGCACAGGACTGGTGTTCCATGCTTATAAGAATGTATCAGATGTGGGCACAGAAAAACGGCTTTACAACCGAAATTATTGACAGTCTTGATGGTGATGAGGCAGGTATAAAGAGCTGTACAATGGAGGTTAAGGGTCTTAACGCGTACGGATATTTAAAGTGTGAAAAAGGTGTACACCGTCTTGTTAGAATTTCTCCGTTTAACAGCGCAGGCAAGAGAATGACATCTTTTGCCTCAATAGGTGTTATGCCCGAGCTTGATGACAATGTAGAAATAGATATACGTGCAGAGGATATAAAAATGGATACGTACCGCGCGTCGGGTGCAGGCGGTCAGCACATTAACAAAACCGACTCTGCAGTAAGACTTACTCACCTGCCGACAGGTGTTGTTGTATCGTGCCAGACACAACGTTCACAACACCAGAACAAGGACTATGCCATGAAGATGTTGAAGGCTAAGCTTGTTGAGCTTGCCGAGCAACAACAAAAGGAAAAGATTTCCGAAATTCAGGGCGAGCAAAAGGATAATGGCTGGGGTTCGCAAATACGTTCCTACGTATTCCAACCCTATACAATGGCAAAGGATTTAAGAACCGGTTATGAAATCGGTAATATCGGCGCAGTTATGGACGGTGAAATAGACGGTTTTATAAATGCATATTTAAAATCACTCAGCCTTGGCGAATTGGAGGCAAAATGATTTACAGTCCCGATATAAATAAAAAATGTGCACTGTGCCAGAAGGCAAAACTTCTAAATGACAATGATGGCGAAATTCTCCTTTGCGAGTTAAAAGGGAAAACACTCCCCATTGACAGTGATGGTTGTAAGAAGTTTCAATATGACATTTTTAAAAGAAAAGTAAAAAGACGCAAAGCATATATAAGCAATGTAAAAGAAGAGGATTTGTTGCTGTAGCAACAAATCCTCTTCCTTTATTCTACTTGACAAAACGTCAATATAATTGTATAATAATCTGTAGTCAGGGGTGATATAAGATGAATTTTGTTGCTATTGATTTTGAGACTGCAACATCTAAATATACCAGCATATGCAGTATGGGCATATGCGTTGTTAAAAATTCAAAAATTGTTGAGCGAAAATCCTTTGCTATACGTCCCGTACCCTTGGAGTTTAACAGCTATAACATAAAAATACACGGAATAACTCCCGATATGGTAGCGGATGCACCAACATTTGAAGAGCTTTGGCCACAGATACGCCCCTTTCTTGAGGGTCAACTTGTTGTGGCACACAATACCTCTTTTGATATAAATGCACTTTGTGCAACGCTCGATTCTTTAAATATCACCTACCCCGTATTTGATTACATATGCACCGTAAAGCTTTCGCAAAAGGCGTACCCTGAGCTTGAAAGCCATAAGCTCAATAATCTTTGCAGTGCTTTAAATATCTGCTTTTCGCACCACGACGCGTGTGATGACGCCTACGCCTGTGCAATGGCGCTTCTTAGGATTATGCATGACTATAGCCTCTGCGATGTATCCGAGCTTTCGGAATGCTTTGAGGTAGGCATAGGACATATATATCCCGGTTGTAAAGTGCAAACCTGCCAGAAAACAACCAAAAAGAAAAAAATTGAGCAAATATAAAAATAGGAGAAATTAAATGCCGACCCCAAGACAAGAAAAAATACGAAATTTCAGTATAATAGCACATATAGACCACGGAAAATCCACTCTTGCAGACCGTCTTTTAGAGCTTACGGGCGAGGTGGCAGACCGCGATATGGAAGAACAACTGCTTGACAGTATGGACCTCGAACGTGAAAGAGGTATAACCATAAAGGCTCATGCAGTACGTTTAAGATATAAGCGTGATGACGGTGAGGTTTATACACTAAATCTTATAGATACACCAGGGCACGTCGATTTTAACTATGAGGTATCCCGAAGTCTTGCCGCTTGTGAGGGTGCAATTTTGATTGTTGACGCCTCACAGGGTATTGAGGCACAAACTCTTGCAAATACCTATCTTGCAATAGACCACGACCTTGAGGTAGTACCCGTTATAAATAAAATTGACTTGCCGTCTGCACAACCCGATGTTGTAAAAACCGAAATAGAGGATATAATCGGAATTCCTGCAGAAGAGGCACCGCTTGTAAGTGCAAAAACAGGTCTTAATGTTGCAGACGTTTTAGAGGAAATTGTAAATAAAATCCCCGCACCCGACGGTGATGAAAACGCACCGCTCCGCGCTCTTATCTTCGACTCGTACTATGACAGCTATAAGGGCGTTATAGTATATGTACGAATTAAAGAAGGCTCTCTTAAGGTTGGCGATAAAATAAAAATGATGGCAACAAATGCACAGTTTGACGTTGTTGAGGTTGGTGTTATGCACCCCTCGGGACTTATTCCTACAGAAAATCTGTCTGCAGGCGATGTTGGATATATTGCGGCAAGCATTAAAAACATCCGCGACACTAACGTGGGCGATACTGTAACATGCGTAACAAACCCTGCAAAAGAGCCTCTGCCTGGCTATAAAAAGGTAAATCCTATGGTTTATTGCGGAATTTACCCCGCCGACGGTGCACACTATGAAGACTTAAAGGAAGCTCTTTTAAAACTGCAGTTAAACGACGCGGCTCTTATGTTTGAGCCTGAAACCTCTGTTGCATTGGGCTTTGGTTTCCGTTGCGGATTTTTGGGACTTCTTCATATGGAGATAATTCAGGAAAGATTAGAGCGAGAATATAATCTTGACCTTGTAACAACTGCTCCGAGTGTTATATATAAAGTATATAAAACTAACGGAGAAATGATTTGGTGCGATAACCCTACAAACCTTCCCGACCCTGTCGAAATTGAGTATATGGAAGAGCCAATGGTTAAGGCAAGCATAATGGTACCAAAGGATTACGTGGGTAACGTTATGGATTTGTGTCAGGAAAGACGCGGTGTATATAAGGATATGACTTATATGGACGAAACGAGAGCTGAAATCTTTTACGAACTGCCGCTAAACGAAATAATATACGACTTTTTTGATGCACTAAAATCACGTACAAAGGGTTATGCCTCATTTGACTATGAATTGTTTGGCTACTCGCGTTCTAACCTTGTAAAGCTCGATATTCTGCTAAATGGCGAAATGGTAGACGCTCTTTCGTTTATTGTTCACAAGGATAATGCCTATGCAAGAGGCAGAAGAATGGCAGAAAAGTTAAAGGACGCCATTCCGCGTCAACTTTTTGAGGTGCCAATTCAGGCTGCAATAGGCTCAAAAATAATAGCACGCGAAACCGTAAGAGCAATGCGCAAGGACGTATTGGCAAAATGCTACGGCGGTGATATCACAAGAAAGAAAAAGCTTTTGGAAAAACAAAAAGAGGGTAAAAAACGTATGCGTCAGGTCGGCAGTGTCGAAGTTCCTCAAGAGGCATTTATGTCGGTTCTTAAGCTCGATTGACAATATACGACACCAATTTTTGTACACTTTTATACAAATTATAACGAATATTAGTAAAAAATTCCCAATTTTGCAAGAAATGGGAATTTTTTCCTTTTTTGTATTGATTTAATTCCCAAAATATGGTAATATATGTTTGTGAAAATAAACAAATTTTACCAAGGGGGATATTTTTATGTCAAAAAAAACTTCACTTTTAATAGTAGATGACAATGACGAGGCTGCAAAGGATTTATCAGAGTATTTTAACACTAAATCCGATATGCAGGTTTTGTCAATAGCAAGCAACGGAATAGAGGCATATGAGTTAATATGCGACCTTACACCCGACGTTGTTATTCTTGATTTGGTTATGCCCAAGCTTGACGGGTTAGGACTGCTAAAACGCCTTTATTCGAGCGCAACGGGGAAAAAGCCGATAATTATAGTATATTCGGTGTCGTCAACCTCAAGAACGATTGATGCAACACTAAATCTTGGCGCCGACTATTACATTATAAAGCCTCAGCCATATGACGAGATTTATGCGCTTATAGGTCAGCTCACCGGGCAGAGTAAAGTAAATTTGTCTACAGAGAGTATAATATCAAAATCGGAATTTGTACGTCCTGATCTTGAAACTCTTGTTACCCAAAATCTGCACGAACTTGGTGTTCCTGCGCATATTAAGGGCTACCATTATATAAGACGTGCCATAATGATGGTTGTAGAAAATATGGACATGTTAAACTTTATAACAAAACAGCTCTATCCCGAAATTGCAAAGTCATACAGTACAACGTCGAGCAGAGTCGAGCGTGCAATCCGCCATGCAATAGAGGTTGCATGGGTAAGAGGAAAGCCCGAAACTATGAATAATGTTTTTGGATATACTATCCACACAGGCAAGGGCAAGCCGACAAACTCGGAGTTTATTGCTATGGTTGCAGACAGAATAAGGTTGCAAATTAAATAAATTTAACATAAAACCCTTGCTTTTTTACAAAATGTATGATATGATAGGTTTGATTATGGGGCATCTGGTATTTTACAACAAAAGCTAATTTTAGCTTTTAAGTGGGCTGTGAAAAATTTTTTACAGCCTCTTACTGTTTTATGGGATATTTACGGAGGAATATTTAATGGGTTATATTTATTGCATTATAGGCAAAAGCGGTTCGGGCAAGGATACTGTTTTAGAAAATCTGCTCCATTCTGACATTGATATAACAAAAATAGTCCCTTATACTACCCGTCCCAAACGCGAAAATGAGTGTGATGGTATTCAGTACCATTTTGTAAGTCAAAAGCAACTCCAACAGATGGAGGAAGAAGGTCAGGTTATAGAAAAACGTGTTTACAACACAGTTCATGGTGAATGGACATACTTTACATCGGCTGACAAAATTGATGAAGATAAGGATTACATAATAATCACAACACAAAAAGCACTTAATAAATTCTTCGAAAAATTCGGCGAAGAAAAGATATATGTTTTGTACCTTAAGCTTGATGATAAAGAACGGCTTCTTCGCTGTATTTCAAGGGAGGCTATGGAGGATACTCCAAACTACAAAGAGGTCTGCCGCAGGTTCTTAACTGACGAAGAAGATTTTGACGAAAGTGAGCTTAAATGCTATAAAAACTGCTCGGTTATTGATACAATGTGTACGAACGAGGAATGTGCCGAGAGTATAGTAAAAATTATAAAAAGGCAGAAATAATAACAAAAGGCAGAAACATAATGTTTCTGCCTTTAAAATTACTCTTTTTAGTCTTTCCAGATTATAAAATTATAGCTTTCCAAAATCTCAAAATACTTACAAATTCGCTCATACAATGGCTCTGCCTTATCGCCAAACTTCTCTTTTACATCTTCGCCAAAATCGAATACTGACTTTTCTCCGTCAATTAACTGCCACAAAAGACTGCCTATTTCCTCAAGATGTATATAGCTTATTCTTGGCTTTTTTAAAAGCTTTTGTGCTATGGTATTAAAAATTCCGCTATTTTCTATTTCTAATGTAACAATATCGTTTTCGACTGTCCACGAAATATTTTCGTTTCTTTTAGGCACTTTATCGAGATAATTTTGAGTTTCTTTATTTTTCTTCATTACTTTCTCTTCTTCCATACCGAGAACTTAAGCACACTAAGAATTATAATTGCAAATAATACTACGCTTCCGATGTTTGAAACAAATGGTGATATACCAAACTTCGCACTAAGGTCTATAGCCTTATCAAAACCTACAACGGCAAGAAGTGCAAGAATAATTCCCACTAAGCCCTCTCCTGCAATCATACCTGAGCAGAAAAGAATTCCGTCGTTTACAATCTTCTCTTTTTCTTCCTTGTTGCGCTTTAGCTTATCAAGTGCAAGACGTATAAGTCCGCCAACCATAATGCATGCATTAAGCTGAACAGGAAGATATACACCTATTGCAAACGGAAGTACGGGTATACCTACAATTTCTACAAGCACTGCAATAAACACACCTATAAATACAAGTGCCCACGGAAGATTACCCTCCATAACACCCTCTATAATAAGCTTCATCAATGTTGCCTGAGGTGCTGCAAGCTGGTCTGTACCAAAGCCCCATGCACTGTCTAAAAGATAAAGTGTTCCGCCTATTGCAAGTGCCGCTGCTACAACGCCCACTACCTCGCCTATCTGTTGCTTTTTAGGTGTTGCGCCCAAAAGATAACCTGTTTTTAAGTCTTGTGATGTGTCGCCCGCAATAGCTGAAACTATACATATAACCGAGCCTATTGCAATGGCACTGCACATACCTGCAACCCCTGTTGCACCCGTAAGCTTTAAAATAAGTGTTGCTATTAAAAGTGTTGCTATTGCCATACCCGAAACAGGGTTGTTTGAGCTTCCTACAAGACCAACCATACGAGATGATACTGTCGCAAAGAAGAAACCGAATACTACAATTATAACTGCACCTATAAGTGTTACGGGAATTGCAGGTACAAGCCATACTGCAATGGTAAGAATAGCAATCGCAACAAGTACAACCTTAATGTTTATCTCTCTTGATGTACGCTCTTGTGTATTAGCTGCTTTTGAACCTGACATACTCTTTAGTGCGCCGCCAAAGGTTCTTACTATAAGCGGCAATGATTTAATAAGACTTATAATACCTCCTGCCGCTAAGGCACCTGCACCGATGTATCTTATATATGAACTCCATATTGCAGAAGCACCGCCTGATAGGTATAGCTCGTTAATAGGCACAGTTTGTGGATATAGCACCATGTCTGAGCCAAAAAGTACAATCAATGGTATAATTACAAGCCAACTTAGAATACCGCCCGCAAACATATATGATGCAATTCTTGCACCGCATATATAACCAACACTCATTACTGCAGGATAAATCTGTGTTCCTATCTGACCCGCAAAGCCCTTAACACTTAAAGAAACCTCGCCTGCAACAAGCTTTAGTCCGTCAATTATAAACTTAAAGAGTGCCGCAAAGCCCATCCCCGCAAAAACAGTAGACGCATTTGCACCGCCCTTTTCACCTGCCAACAAAACCTCCGCACATGCAGTTCCCTCAGGATATGGAAGTGTATTGTGCTCTTTTACAATAAGTGCATTTCTTAGGGGTATCATAAAGAATACACCCAACAAACCTCCGATTAACGCTATAAGTGTAATCTCCACTATATCGGGTTTTGCAGTCTTGCCCTCTGCTGCCCACAAGAACAATGCGGGAATTGTAAATATAGCACCTGCCGCCAGCGATTCACCTGCAGAGCCAACTGTCTGTACAATGTTGCTCTCTAAGATTGAATTTCTTCGCATAATAACGCGGATTACTCCCATGGCTATAACTGCCGCGGGAATTGACGCTGATACTGTCATACCAACTCTTAGTCCTAAGTATGCGTTTGCCGCACCGAATACAACAGCTAAGATTATACCGATAACCATTGACGTTACCGTAATTTCAGGCGTTATTTTCTGTGCGCTGACGTATGGTTTAAATTCCTTATTTTCCATTTTTATCTCCTTTGTTTATTAAATTTTTAACATCTGTTATTGTATCATAAATTATAAAAATGTGCAATGGTATTATTTGAGTTTTTTTAATAAATCACACAAAATCTCATAAATAAGCTTAGTTGAGGGAATACTTAACCTCTCATTTACTGTATGCACATCAAACATATCGGGTCCTATTGCTATTGAGTCAAGATCTTTTATAGCACCAGAGAAAACTGCACATTCAAGACCTGCATGTATTGCCTCTATGCTTGGCTTTTTACCTGTCTTTTCCTCGTATGTTTTTACATATACCTCTCTTAACTGAGAAACATCATTATACTCCCACGGTTCGTATCTGCCCGAAATTTCCACCCCGCAGCTATTATAGTCTGCAAAGAAAAACATTTTCTCCTCAAGAGAGTCGAGCGCACTTTTTTTGTTGCTTCTTAGTGCATACTGCATTAAAATTTCGTTTTGGTCAGTTTTTAAAACACCCAAATTAAGCGATGTTTCTACAAGCCCCTCTATTGATTTACTCATACTCTCTATTCCGTTTGGAGTGATTATAAGCATATATATTATTTTATCTGTTGATTTTTTATCCAAAACATCAAAGTCGCCTGAATTTTTAACAGACACTTCAATATTGCAATTCGGTTCTCTGTCTCTGATTTCCTCTTTTATAATACCAAAATATTCTTTTATTGTGTTTATTACTTTACTTTCATCATCAACTAAAATATGTGCCTTACAATCGAGCGGAATTGCATTTCGTTTTGTTCCGCCGTTTATCTCTATTATATCAAAATCGGTAATTTGCTTTATTTTATTAAGCACTCTGCCCATTAAAATATTTGCATTTACCCTGCCCTTGTCAATCTCTACCCCCGAATGACCGCCCTTAAGACCGTTGATTGTTACTTCTATTTTTGTGCCGTTTTTTGTTGTCTTTGTTGTTGGCAGCGTTATTTTTACATCACTTCCGCCTGCGCACGATACTGTAAGGGCTCTTTCCTCCTCCGAGTCGAGATTTATCATTTTCTTGCCTTTTAGCAGGCTTACATCAAGCTTTGATGCGCCTATCATACCAACTTCCTCGTCAGTTGTAAATACTGCCTCAATAGACGGGTGCTCTAAGTTTTCATCTTCTAAGACAGACAGTATCATTGCCATTGCAATGCCATTATCTGCGCCCAAAGTTGTACCTTTTGCCTTTATAAACTCTCCGTCAACAAAAATATCGATACCATCTTTTTCAAAGTCAGTTTTACACTCGTCTGTCTTTTGGCATACCATATCCATATGCCCCTGCAAAATTACTGTCTCGGTATCTTCGTATCCCTTTGACGCGTCTTTATAAATGATAACATTATCTGCATTATCTTTTATATATTTTAAATTATGCTCCTTTGCAAAATCAACACAATATGCAGATATTGCCTCCATATTTCCCGAACCTCTGGGAATTTTTGATATTTCCTCAAAGTATTTAAAAACCTTTTTAGGCTCAATTTGTGATAATTTTTGCATTATAATTTCTCCTCAAGTTTTCTAAAAACAGTGTTAAACTTTTTTAGCTTTATTATACATTTGATATTGCAAAATGTCAAGAACTGAGATAATCCTTATAAGAACATAATGTTTTTGTTACCATGCTTAATTCATCTGGTGAGTCCGCTAAAATTCGCGAAGAGATATATAAGATAGCTTTCAAAATGTTTTAAATATATAAATTTTTGCACAAAAAAATGAGATGACCCTTGACTGCTTTTTGCACAATCAAGGGTCATCTCTGTTCGTTCTTATTATCTAGCGTCATTTAGTCAACCTCTCTTTCTGCTGTCTGCCTTTTGTTAATTTTTCCTTTATTCCAAATATACCATTCTTTTAACTTATCCTGCTCTAACGAGTATCCGTTTTTTGGAGTTAAATCTTACAAAAGGCGAAGTTTGTTTTTTGACTTTTTAAATTATCGGCTCTCTCTCTTTTTGGGACTTTGTTTTTTATATATGTAAAGCGTAACACCGCCGTGGAGGATTTTTTGCCCTGATTTTGCCTTTAATTTTTAAGTCGGAGTTAGATTTTCATTGGACTGTACCTTCCTTTCTTCACTTATATTGTACGATATTTTAGAGCATTTTTCAATAGGCAAAATACCAAAAAAACAAAAAATTTACTTGTGTAAAAAAGAGATTTTTTTGCTAAAACACAACTTTTTCTTTACAAAGCATACTAATATGTGATATAATAGTTTTGTTGGGGCAATAAATTGCCCCGTTTTTTTATACAAAAAGAGGGTACTCTGTATAAATTCGTTATTGCGAGTTTTAAATTCATAAGAATTTGTTTGTTTGAGTAATAGAATTTATACAGACTGTCCTCTCTGTATTATGTTATAAATAAAAAGCAAAAAAGGGTTGTCTGTGTAAATTCGTTATTGCGATTTTATACAGAGTACCTTCTTTTTTTGTTATATTTATGTAAATCAAAAGACTGTTTGATTTTAGATGCAGAATGCACGAAACGAAGTAAAATGCGGGCACTTCCGCATTTTATCCTGCCCGACGGCGTACATAGGTACGTCGAGCGGTGAGTTTTGTGTATAGTTCCTATGGAACGGTCTGCGCTAAAAGCAACGGTCTTATTCACTTAGCTCTTTATCTATCTGTTTTGCTGCTGCCTTACCTGCGCCCATTGCAAGAATAACAGTTGCCGCACCCGTAACAACATCACCGCCTGCAAACACCTTTGCCTTTGACGTCTTTCCCGTTGCTTCATCTGCAACAATACAGCCTTTTTTGTTTGTTTCGAG
>JAZNPJ010000195.1:0-25536 GCA_045589635.1 Clostridia bacterium | reverse complement strand
GCCATATCTACCCTGAAACCGCTTGCGCCCAGATTCATCCAGAAATCCATAATATTTAAAAGCTCTTCGCGCGTTTTTAAACAGTCGGGATGGCCCATAGGCAGTTGCCACGGTCTTGTGATTTTTTTGTATCCATAGTTTAAGGCAGGCTGGCAATAGAAAAAGTTATTCAAAAAACAACCATCTCTGTCTGACCAACCGCTTATAAAGTTATTTTCTTCGCCTTTATCCCATACAGAATCAGTCCATACGTATCTGTTTGTATACTCGTTTTGAGTGGGAAGTGCAGACTTTTTAAACCATTCGTGCTCTGTTGATGTATGACCTGCTACAAGGTCCATAATTACACGTATGTTTCGCTTATTACATTCAAAGCATAAGTTACGAAAATCCGCATTTGTGCCATATCGGGGTGCAACCTTATAAAAATCGCTTATATCATAGCCTGCATCTTTAAACGGACTTTCGTATATGGGGTTTAGCCATATAGCCGAAAAACCCATTTCTTCTATATAGTCAAGCTTTTGTATAAGACCGTTTAAATCGCCAATTCCGTCATTATTTGAATCCATAAAGGATTGCGGATATATATTATAAATAACTGCATTGTCAAGCCAATCGAATTTACTCATATTTTCTCCTCCCACCAGTTTAATATACTAACATTTTATATGATTTTAGTTTTTTTGTCAACAAAAAACCGCCGAAAAAGTGGCGGTTATTTTATCTTTAATGCACATCTTAGAGCAACTGCAGATGGTTTTACATATCTGTCGAGCATTCTTTTGCCCTCAAAGAGGATATCTATTGCTAAAACTATGGTTTTTTCGTCTGCAAGCTCTGATATTTTCTTTATTTCGCTCATTTTATCTACGTTTATGATATTATCAAATGCTCCGCATTTCAGTACGGTTAAATCCCTTAAAAAAGAAATCCAGAAATCAAAAATTACCTGTGCCTTATCGGAATTTTTGTTTATAAAATCCTCAATTTCAAAGGCATTTTCGGTTTTGGAGCTTAGTAAACATGGTAACATTTGTAAGCTGCTTGAGCGGATTTCTTCAAATTCCTTATCTAAAACAATCTCATCAATACGTCCCGGAAGCCCCTCGCAGTAATTTTGTAAAAACACTGCTCTTTCGCTCTCCTGGGGATATTTCTCGTTTATATATTTTAAAATACGTTCTTTGCCAACGCTTGTAAAGCTTACAACCTCAGCACGCGAAATTATCGTAGGCAAAAGGTTATCTATGCTTTGTGCAACGATAATAAAAACTGCATATTCAGGTGGTTCTTCAAATGTCTTTAAAAAAGCATTCTGAGCCTCAACAGTCATTGAATCTCCGTCGTCTATTATATATACCTTGCGTTTTGAGGTGTAGGGACGGACAATGGAATCGGCACACACCTTTCTTATTGTTTCTACATCCGTTTTCTTTTTGTCGTCAGGCTTTTTAACGAGTCTTATGTCGGGATTTGTGTTAGCATACGAAAGCATACACTGTTTACATACACCGCAGGGGGCAATTTCGCTCTCACAGGTGAGTGCTGCCGCAAAAAGACGCGCGCACTCGTGCTTGTACATGCCCTTTGGACCTTCAAAAATATATGCATTTGATGTTTTGTTATTATTTACACTGTCAATAAGAGACTGCATAAGTTCTTCATGAAAAATATTATAATTATACATCAGCTTAAGGTTGCATTTATCAAATCATTCATATTATACATTCCTGCACTTTTACCGCACATAAATTTAGCGGCTTTTATAGCACCGACTGCAAAAACCTCTTTACTGTGTGCACTGTGCTTTAGTTCTATGACTTCGTCAGTACCGGCAAAAATAACCTCGTGCTCACCAACTATTGTTCCGCCGCGTACTGCATGCAGACCTATTTCTGTATTCTTTCTTTTTCTTCTTACAGAATGACGGTCGTATACGTACTCGGCAGGGGTTGAAAGTGTTTCGTCAATAGCATCTGCAATAGCAAGCGCAGTACCTGATGGGGCATCAATCTTTTGGTTGTGATGACGCTCAACAATCTCTATGTCAAAATTACCCTCTAAAAGTTTTGTCGCCTCTTTGGCAAGTGCAATTATAAGGTTTATGCCAAGACTCATATTAGCTGAGAAAAATACAGGAGTATTTTTTGCTGCCTCGCTCATTTGTGCTTTTTGCGAGGTGTCGAGGCCTGTTGTGCAAATTATAACAGGCAACTGTTTTTGGGTACAGTAATTTAATACATTTTCGAAGCATGAGGGATGTGAAAAGTCAATCATAACATCTGCCTCACCATCAAAATCGAATGGGTTGGAAAATACGGGATACGAATTTTTCTCCTCAGTATTTATATCTATACCTGCAACAATTTCACACTCATTATCTTTTTCGGTAAGGGCAGAAATAACCTGCCCCATTTTACCGTTGCAACCGTTCATAATTATTTTTATCACAGAGTATTCCTCCTATTGTTAAATAAGTCCGTGCTTTTTCATACAAGCTTTTAAGACTTCTAAGTTGCCATCCTCCATATCGCATAGCGGTAATCTTAAATTACCCACAGTTTTGCCCATAAGCCCAAGAGCAGTTTTAACGGGTATGGGATTAACCTCTATAAACAGATTATTTACCAAATCAAGAAGTTCGAGCTGAAGCTTTGTAGCCGCAGTTGTGTTGCCATCAAGATAGAACTGACACATATCGTGAGTTTGTTGTGGCATTACATTTGCAAGAACGCTTATAACACCCTTTCCGCCAAGTGCCATAACAGGAACTATCATATCGTCATTACCCGAATATATGTATAATTCGGGAACCTCTGCTGCAACCTTTGCAGTGTAGCTTATGTTGCCGCTTGCTTCTTTTATAGCTACAATGTTCTCTATTTTTGCAAGTTCCTTTAAAACAGGCACGGGAATGTTTACACCTGTTCTGCTTGGTACGTTGTAAAGAATTATCGGAACAGATACAGAATTTGCTATTGCACTAAAATGTGCAATCAAGCCCTTTTGAGATGCTTTGTTGTAGTATGGTGTTACAACCAAAAGCGCATCTGCTCCCAATTCCTCTGCTTTTTTTGAAAGCTCTATTGCATGAGCAGTTTCGTTAGAGCCTGTGCCTGCTATTACGGGAATACGTCCGTTTACTTTCTTTACAGTGTATTCTATTGCAGCCAAATGCTCTGCATCGGGCATTGTTGATGCTTCGCCTGTTGTTCCGCATATTATAATTGCATCTGTGTTGTTTTCTATGTTAAATTCAATGAGTTCGCCTAAAGCGTCATAATTTGTTTCGCTGCCGTTAAATGGTGTTACAATAGCAACACCTGAGCCTGTAAATGGTAAAGTTTTTTTCATTTTAATACTTCCTTTCACAAAGTCTAAAATAAATTATTAGTCCATATATCCTTTTGCTGTTAATAGCTCAGCTAAAAGGACTGCACCGCCTGCAGCACCTCTTAGAGTGTTGTGGCTCATAGATACCATCTTATAGTCGTATTGTGTAGATTCTCTAAGACGTCCGCATGAAATTGCCATACCTCCGTCGATATCTCTTGCAGTTTTTATTTGTGGCTGGTCAGGAGCATCTGTTTCTGTATATACATGCAGGAACTGCTTTGGTGCATGCGGTAAGTTAAGTTCTTGAGGTACACCCTTAAACTCTCTCCACATATTTTCGATTTCTTCTACTGACGGTTTATTTGCACTATCCTTAAATGAGAAGAAAATTGCCGCAGTGTGTCCATTTGATACAGGTACGCGGTATGTCTGGCACTCAATCTGTAGTGCAGATGACGGAACAATCTCGCCATTTTCTATTTTACCCAAAATCTTATTTGGCTCAACCTCCGACTTCATTTCCTCGCCACCGATATATGGGATAAGATTATCCACCATTTCGGGCCATGTTTCGAATGTTTTGCCTGCACCTGAAATTGCCTGATAAGTAGTAACAAGAGCATGGTCTATCGGATACTTTTCGTTTACAACAGCCATTGCGGGTAAGTACGATTGCAATGAGCAGTTAGACTTAACTGCAACAAAGCCTCTTTTTGTGCCAAGTCTCTCTCTTTGTGATTTTATGATTTCGATATGTTCAGGGTTAATTTCAGGGATAATCATTGGAACATCGGGAGTGTGGCGGTGTGCAGAGTTGTTAGAAACAACAGGGCATTCTGCCTTTGCGTAACGCTCCTCTAAAGCCTTAATCTCATCTTTTTTCATATCAACGGCGCAGAATACAAAATCAACCATTGATGCAATTTTCTCAACATCGCCCGTTGCGTCCATAACTATCATGTCTGCAATGTTCTGAGGGATTTCTTCATCCATTGCCCATTTGGCACCTACTGCCTCCTTGTATGTTTTGCCTGCGCTTCTTGGTGATGCAGCAAGCACCTTTATTGTGTACCATGGGTGGTCGTGTAAAAGAGTAATAAATCTCTGACCTACCATACCTGTAGCACCTATGATTCCTATTGTGTAATTTTGTTTCATGTTTTATCCTCCTCTTTTTATATACAAAAAAACAGCAGATACCTATACGGAGTCTACTGCCTATAAATTCCTTGTGAAAATATATGCGATAGCACCCCATCATATCCGTTAATAAAGAGTTTTTGCCTATAAATTCTTTTTGAAATATGCGCGACAACTCTCCATCATTTTAATGATGACAGTTATACTGTTATTTACAGCATACCCAGCATCTGCCCCCACAGTAGGGCGGACACTTCGGCATTAGTCCCTTTCACTTTGCTTTTGCGATTAGCTGTGAATCTACACAAAGCTAATAATGAGTAATGCGCCTCTATCCATATAATATATTATCACGTTATTGTGTATATGTCAATAGTTTTTTTGATTAAATACTTATTGTTTTAACCAGACATCCTTGTACACAACGCCAAGTCTTAAAGCTTCTGAATGGCTTGATACAGCTACGTCTATACGGTTACCTTTTATTGCACCGCCTGTATCCTCAGCACGTCTTAGACCATATCCGTCGATATATACCCAGCTGAGCTTTGGTATAACCTTAGGGTCAACTGCGATTGTCTGGTTTGGTACAAGTCTGCCTGCCCATGCGGTATTTCCGCCCCATTTTCCGCAACAACGACTGCATGCACAGTAGTGGGTAAGTTTAAATCTGCCAAGATACTTATCGCCACCTTGTGTTTGTTGAGGTACGGGGTCATTTTCCTGTACAGTTTTAGATACTGTTTGCACAACGGGTTTTGGTTGATGTTGCGGAATAATTTTAACGTTCATTGGTGCTACTATAACATCAGGGATTGAAACCTCAACAGTCATAATATCACCAAACCATTCAACATCAAGACCAAAAATTAACGCTGTTGCACGCAACGGTGTAACAAGAATATCGCCGTCTATAAATCTTGGTGCTGTGCCCATATCGATGTTTTTGCCGATGCACACTTCATCGCCGTCTTTGTCGGTAAAAACGTATCTCATAGTACAGCTTTGGTTATTAGCCTGTAATGAAGCACATAGCTTCTTTGGTGTTATGTCAAGGCCATAGTCGCTTACCTTTTCCATGATTGCTTTTCCGTATTTAATTATGGGAAGGTCTTCTGTTTTTGTTACGTCAATACTTACAAGTGCAGTAAGTGTTGTCTGGTCCCATTCAATATCCATTCCTGCTTTTTTTGCAAAATCTCTTACGGGAACCATTGTTGTATCGTCAATTACAACGGGCTGTGCAGAAGCAAATTCCACATATTCCGCGTAATTGTTACTAAGAGCATCAAGCTTGACGCTTATCGGAGATGCTGTTGCACTTATTGATGTTATTATCATCAAAGCCAGAGCAAACACCGAAATCTTTTTTGAAAATATCATTGTTATGTAACATCCTTTCTTAATATATATAATAAGCTATATCCACTGCAATGCCGTTTACTAATCTGACCAGTGCATATGAATAGCTTGCCTCATTAAACGAAACTGTACCACCGTCATAGAACTGCTTATTTGAAAGGGCGCTGTAAATTGACGAAATATCGCCAACTTCAATGCCTCTTCTTGAGTTTAAGTCGCATATATAAACGGAAGCATTTTTATTCATAAAAATCTCTAAGGCAGATGATAAATTGCCCGATTTATTTAAAAGATAAAGTGTGTTTTGTAATTTAAATGCACTGAGCCCGAAAGCATATTGTGTTACACCCTTGCCTGTTTGTGGTGTATTACCATATGCAAGTACATTCCATTGATTAAAACTTCCTACGTAATTGTTATCGCTAAAAAGCAGCTCAAAATTAGCACCATAATTTACAGGAGCAGTTATAATATCCTGTGATGGCGGACGCATAATAAGAGATATGCTCTTTATTTTACCATCGAGCTTTCTGTCAAAATAGACTATATCACCGCGCTTTAGTACAGAAGCATTACTGTCAAACAGTGAATCGGTGCTATCGGAGGTTGATATAATTTTAACATCCTCAGCTATAAATTCCTCTTTGATTTTGCCTTGGTTTGCAAAGCGAACGGTAAAACCAGTTTCGGAATTTTTAACAGTTTGCGAAACGCTTTCAATCATAGAAAATGCATAGTATGCATCAAGTGCTGCCTCATATGTTTCTTTGGGATAATTATTTGGGTTGTAACCGTCATTTTTGTGGGGGTTGCGTATGCTAAAACAAAACTCGCCCTCAATATGCGGTAAAGATACCGATATATCCTTAAAATTTAAACTGTTATTTGAAATAATAGTCTTTTTAGAGCCCTCGCCAAATGCGATTATATTCTCATACGCGTATGTATGTACACATAAGAGATTTGTTAAAATCATAAGCGCTAAAACAGTGGTAATAGCAGTTTTTAGTGTTTTTATAATCATAAGATTTTCCTTTGGAATTTAATTATTTAATGCAATGTCCTTTTTAGCAAGATAATCAGCGACAAACTGGTTTGCGCATCTTCCGTTCTTTGAACCATAGTCCATTTGCCATACAAGTGCAGCTTTTTCAATTTCATCTGTCATTTGAACATTGTGGCGCTTTAAAATCTCGCCAACAACGTTTAAATATTCCTTTTGGTTAAGTGTTGAGAAAACAAGGCTTATACCAAATCTTTCTGAAAGAGAAAGAGTTTCCTGCATATGGTCGTTACGGTGTATATCGCTTCCCTCGCGGTCTGCCCATGTTTCTTTTATAAGATGTCTGCGGTTTGATGTTGCATATATGAGCACATTATCGCCATTTGCCTGAAGTTGCCCCTCCATAGCAACCTTAAGCGCCTTGTAGTCTGTGTCATTGGATTCAAATGACAAATCATCCAAAAATAAAATGTACTTGTTTGGTTTTTCGTTAAGAGTGGCACTTATTGCAGGTATGTCTGCTATATGAGCTTTTGGAATTTCGATAACCCTTAGCCCGTCCTTTGCAAACATATTAAGAAGTGCCTTAACACACGAGGACTTTCCGCAGCCTCTGTCGCCAAACAATAACACATTATTTGCCTTTTTGCCTTTTATCAATGCTTTTGTGTTATCTATGAGTATTTTCTTTTGATAATCAAGTCCGATAAGTGTATCAAACGAGCTGTTATCAATTTTGCTTATGCCTCTTAGAACTCCGTCATATTTGAATGCACAATATTTTGCTAAGATTCCGCTACCCAATGTGCGGTAGTGGTGTACAAGTTTATTTAAAAGCTCATCAGGTGATTTAGACTCTGTCATTTCGCGGATGGAGTTTATGTATGCATCGCAAAAACCTGTATCGTTTCCTGACGGGGAGTACTTTATCTGTGTCTGAAAAAGTTTTTTGTATATTTTATCAATATCCATCAGTGCAACCTTCATAAGCTCATTGCCTATCTTTTTACCAGACTGTGCAAGACGCGAAATAATATTATCGTCATTAGCAAGCAAAACAGATATATACTCGCATATACTGTTGTTTGTTATGCCCTCAGTTTCGGCAAAGCTTATTATAGCACGAAGCACTTCGGTGTTGTTTTTCTCAAGAATGTTTTTTACGCAAATGTCGCGCTCAATTTTGTTAAATATAATGAGGTTCACTTTTTTTGTCGTCCTTTCATCATACGTAAAACATATGCTTTTGTGTTACAAAAATGTATCAAAATATTGCTACATAAAAGGTATTATATCACATTTATTACAAAATTGCAACAATAATTTCAAAAATATTTTAAAAAGTTTTGAAAATTTGTAATCAATATGTAACAAAAATCGACATTTTTCATTTTCATAACCTAAAATCTAAGAAAATGAACGGCTACAGGTAACAGTTGCTTCAAGGGCGAATGGATTTAGATGCAGAATTCGCGAAACGAAGCAAAATGCGGAAAAAACGCATTTTGCCTTGCCTGAAGGCGTACGATGGTACGTCGATGGTGAGTTTTGCGGATAGTTCAAAGACATAAATTAAAAAAATCCGAGCGTATAGCTCGGATTTCTACATTTGTTTTTATATCCTTAAAAAACGTGGATATAAATAATATTTTAGAGTCTTTGAACGGTCTGCGCTAAATGCAACAGCCATCCTATGTAGGTTTATTCTATTACAATGTAAGAGCGCTTTCTTCTTTTCTTGTCCAACCTCCGTCTCCGATATATCCTTCAGGAAGAGCGGCGGGTGTTTCGAATGTAGATTCCATACGATAAGTTTCGCCTGATTCGGCGCTGTTTATTATGCCGTGCATAAGTTCAAATACATGGAATGCCATTTCTTTGCTTGCACGGTTCTTTCTGCCTTTTACAATAGACCATGCCATTTCTGCAGCGCCAACACCGCGTGAGTTTTCAGCAAAACCATGAGTATGCGGGAATTCTATTTTGCCGCTGTTAGTCTTTTGAATATATACAGGGCAACCGAATTCGTTAGGATTTCCCATATATAGAATACCCTCTGTTCCGTAGATTTCAAGACCGTAGGTTTCGTCAAGAATACAATCCGAGTTCATATGTAGAGTACCCAAAACGCCGTTTGCATATTTCATAGTAGCAGTAATAACATTAGCGTCTTCAAGGACATAAGCTTCACCATAGTTAGGAGCACCAACACGTGTATTAACACGGTTTGGGCCGCTTATTGCTGTAAATGCCGAAACAGCCTCTACAGGACCGAGAATGGAAGCTAATGCAGTAAGGTAGTAACCGCCCATGTCAAAGCCGATACCGCCGCCGCGTTTGCAAAGGTGTGTTAAAAATTCACCATATATACCATAGTTTCTGCTTATAGACGCTCTACACGAAACAGGCTTACCAATAAGACCTGATTCAACAATATATTTTGCAGTCTGAACACTTGCACCGAGGAAGGTATCGGGTGCAACGCCAAGGTAAAGGTTGTTTTTGTTTGCTATATCAACAAGCTCCTTACCCTGCCATAACTCAACTGCAATCATTTTTTCTGAAAAGACATGCTTGCCTGATTCCAAGCATTGCTTAATAACACTATAGTGTGCTGCGGGTATAGTAAGATTTATAACCATATCAATAGATGAATCTGCACAGATTTCATCAAGTGTCATAGCCTTGCAACCGTATTTTTCGGCAGACGACTTCATTCTGTCTTCCATAAGGTCGCTACAGGCAGCAAGTTCTAAAATCTGGAACTTTTCACTTTTGATGTTGGACATATAGATGTCGCTTATACTACCGCAGCCGATAACTGCAACTCTTAATTTTTTCATAATTTCTTCTCCTTTTTGCACTCAAAGAGTTATAGTATTTTTATATAACTACTAATATAATACAATATAAAGAAGCTTTTGTCAATCTGTTTTGGTAAAATTTATATACATAATACAGACTTTAACAAAATTGGGACAGGGTTGCTTTGAATTGACATAACTGCGATTTTGTGGTATAATCCAACGTATAAGAAAATACCTGGAGGATTAAAGTAAAATGTCAGGCACTGTTTGGGAGAATATTGTTTTTTATGCGTCAATGATATGGACATATATAGCAGAGGGCGCAAAACAGATAGGATTAGGATTATATACGTATGTAACAAATTATATTTTACCGTCATTACCATCAGTATTAAGGATTTTTTCCAACAGAATAGTTAATTTAATACTGTTTGTGCTTATTGCGGGATTTTTTGTTACAATCAATATTGTAACATTTTGCATGTTTGGCGCAGATAAGGGCAAGGCGAAGAACAATAAAAACAGAATAAGTGAAAAAAAACTCATAAAAATGTGTCTTTTTGGCGGTGCAATAGGTGGATTTACGGGAATGTTAGGATTTCGCCATAAAACCAAAAAGGCAAAGTTCTTTATTATAGTACCTGTTTTGTTTATTATACAGGTAATATTGCAAAGCTTTGTTGTGGGATTTTTAGGCTTTTGGGCATTCTTTTATTGATTTTTAATTGAATTTGTGATAGAATAGATATTATAAGGAGTTGTGGTATGAAAATTATTACTTTAACCTTAAACCCTGCATTTGATATTCATTGTTGTAGTGATGATTTTAAACCGTTTAGCGAAAATCTTGTAAATATAACATCGTATGAGGCAGGCGGCAAAGGTGTAAATGTTTCCCGAACTCTTATAGCAAATGGTATACCAAACACTGCATATATTGTTGTCGGTGATGAAAATAAAGAAGGCTTTTTAAAAAGGCTTGATGAAGATAGTATATGCTACAAAGAGTTTGTTGTATCAGGTGCAATAAGGGAAAATATTACACTTCATACAAAAGACAAGCCCGAAACAAGAATCAGCTTTGCGGGTTTTAATGCAGATGAAAAAGTAATAGATAAAATAAAAAAAGAGCTTGAAAAAGAAACAAAAGAGGATTTAATTATTACCCTTACAGGCAGAATAGCCAATGGAATGGACATAGAAAAGATTAAAAAATTGCTTGTGTACCTAAAAGATAAGGGTGCAAAAATTGTAATAGACTCCAAGTCTTTTACTAAAAAGGACATATCAGACATAAAGCCATATCTTATAAAACCCAATGAGGAAGAAGTTTCGATGTATACTGATATTGAGGTTACAGATTTTTTGAGTGCCAAAGAGGCAGCAAAAAAAATTAAAGATGATGGTGTTGAAAATGTACTTATAAGTCTTGGCAAAGATGGTGCTATACTTTGTTGTAATGAGGGTACATACTATGCAAAAGCACCCCAAATAAATGTACTTTCCACAATAGGTGCAGGCGATAGCTCTGTTGCAGGCTTTATAGGCGCAATTTCAAAAGAGCAAAGCTACACAGATGCATTAAGAAATGCAATAGCCTACGGAAGTGCTGCATGTATGTGTGAGGGTACTAAACCGCCAATGAAAAATAATATAGATGAGCTATACAAAAGAATAGAAATAAGTAAGATTTAAATATATTTATGAAAGGATATAAGAGTTGTGAAAAAAATAGCGGTGTTTTTAGTAAGCGCTTGTATGTTGTTTACATCTGTTGTACATGCGGCTTTTGATGATGTAAAAAATCATTGGGCTGCAGAATATATAAATGCCTTATCTGAAAAAGGGATTATAAACGGTGTTTCAAAAACTATTTTTGCCCCAAACGGGACAGTTACAAGAGCTGAATATTTAAAAATAATAATGAATGTAACAGGAATAAAGACAAGTACATACAGAAAAGGCGAGTGTTTAGAACTTGGCGGCGGCGAGTGGTATGCACCGTACCTGCAAGGGGCGCTCGATAAGGGTCTAATACCCAAGGAGATGATTACATCATATGATATTGAGATTATTGATAAAGACGGAAATTCCAAGGCTATATACAAGGGTGAATTTCATGGAGCATTACCAATAACCAGACAGGAAATGGCAGTGCTTACACAACATATGTATCAATATCAGCAAAATGCAAAGACAATGCAAAATACATTTGAGCCTGAAAAGCTGACGTTTGGTGATACTGCGTCGATTAGCGACTGGGCACTTCCCAGTGTTGAGCTTGCAGTTGCGCAAGGCTTTATATTCGGAATGGACAACGGAAACTTTGAGCCAAACTCCACTGCCACAAGGGCACAGGCGGCGGCGATGGCGTTCAGAATTTTAGGAAAGTAGGGTGATATAAGTGTTTAATAATAAACAGAAGAAGGTAATTTGCATAGCGCTTGCAATATGTATGATTGTTCCTGTTGCAATAGCTTCGGTATCAATGTTATTTATGAGATAATACAAACAGGGGACACAAAAACTTTTGTGTCCCCTGTTTATATAATTTTAAACGAATAACGGAGAAGATGCAAAAGTATCTTCTCCGTTTGTGTTTTCTCCATTTCCTGAAAGAAAATAATATTGAGGTTTTAAATACCCTCTCAAATCTGTAAGGGACAGAGGAAATTCGACAAATCCTCGCGCATAATATGAAAGGTCGTATGGTTGGAAATAAATAACCAAATCAGTTTCGGTTATATAAAAGTTGTACTGATGCTCTGCCTGGATACGGGGAATTTTCCAAAGTTCAGTATAATCCTCGCCTCTTTTTTGCAAAAGCTCATCAATCATTCTGTTTAACACATTTTCATACCCTTCTGCCTCAAATAAATCATCAAGGTATATTTGTTTTTTGTTTCTAAAATCTATATTACACGAATTTCGCACTATCATTCCATGTGCTCCGCCTGTAAACATATTTTCTTCTTCCACAACACTTAAAAAATCATTATTGTTATATTTTATATCCAGAGTTGTTGTAAAAGAGGCCTTTGAGTCCGATGGAATAATAGGTGAATTTTCTTTTGCTGCCTCGTCAAATGAGGTTAGCCGCTTTGATAAATTATCGCTAAATTGTGTATTTAATGTGTTTGCAAACTCACTGTCCTTATTGTAGTTTATTTCCAAAAGCTCAGTGCTTACGTTGGAATATTCTGTTTGTACTTCGTTTTTTATAATTTTTGTATCTATGCCGTCAATAGTACAGGCACAGCATAATAATATCAAAATACATACATAAAAAATCCTCGTAAATTTCATATATACTCCTATAAAATTATACAGATAAGTCCTCCGCTGCCTTCGTTTATAATTTTCTCTAAAGTATCGCGCAGCTTACCTTGTGCATCTGACGGCATTTTCGAAAGCTTGTTGTTTAAGCCCTCATTTACAAGCTCATACAGGGACTTGCCAAATATATTACTCTCCCAAATCTTAGATGGATTGGTTTCGAATTCGGAGAGCAGATAGTGAACAAGCTCCTCCGATTGCCTTTCTGTGCCGACGATTGGGCTGACCTCTGTTTCTATATCTGCGCGTATCATATGTATGGAAGGAGCAGAGGCTTTTAGTTTAACACCAAACTTGCCGCCTTGCTTTACAATTTTTGGCTCGCAAAGTGTAAGCTCATCAGTTGACGGTGCAACCATACCGTAGCCATTTTCGCGCACCTCGTGAAGTGCATATTCAATTCTGTCATACTCACTCTTCATTTTTGCAAGTGAGCAAAGTAACGCCATGAGCTCTTCGTCGTCTTTTATGTTAAAGCCTGATACTTCGCCTAAAACCTTGTAATATAAGTCGTGAGGGATTTCTATGCATAGATTTACATTGCCCTCGCCAAGGTCTATGCCCTCTATGTATGAACGCTTTATAAAATCACATTCTGAAAGTTCATCAGCAAGCTTGCGTGCGTGGCGTACTTTTGAAACTGATGATATTTTTCCTATAATTGTGTTATATATATCGCTCTTTAACGGGTGCTCCATTTCAAGCTTTTTAATCCAACCGGGAACATTGATGTTGATTTCCTTTAGAGGGAACTCAAACAGTACAGTTTCTATTATATCATATATATCGTTCTCGTTAAGCTCAGCACAGTTTACTGCAATAACGGGAACTTCGTACTCGTTGCATAGTTCATCTCTTAGCGCTTGTGCAGACGGAGATTGCGGCTCGGCACAGTTTAATATTAAAGCAAAAGGCTTGTTAATGGATTTTAGCTCGTCTATCACACGCTTTTCGCTTTCGATATAATCCTCGCGCGATATGTCTGTAACTGAACCGTCGGTTGTTACTACAAGGCCGATTGTTGAGTGCTCGGTTATGACTTTCTTTGTCCCTATTTCTGCCGCCTCGTTAAATGGTATGGGACTGTCAAACCATGGTGTATTCACCATGCGCGGAGAATCATCCTCCATATAACCGAGAGATGAGTCTACGATATAACCTACACAGTCTATCATACGTACTTTAAGATGAGCATTATCGCCCAAAGAAATTTCAACCGCCTCATTTGGTACAAATTTTGGCTCGGTGGTCATGATTGTACGTCCCGCGGCAGATTGCGGCAGTTCGTCGCGTGTACGCTCTGCCTGATATACATTGTCCATGTTGGGAATAACCAATAAGTCCATAAACTTTTTTATGAATGTTGACTTTCCTGTGCGTACGGGACCTACGACTCCTATGTAGACATCACCGTTGTTGCGCTGTGCTATATCCTGGTAAATGTTGTATGCTTCCAATATTATTTTCCTCCTTCTGGGTGGAGCGTAACTCCATAAGAATATGTGATAGTATATGTATATGCTTGGTTAATGTTTTTATGACATATCTTTAAATGTAAAAAATTTTAAAATAACTCTTGACAAATGGAAAAGTATGTTGTATAATAGCAAAGGTTAAGAAGTGTAAAGATATTTTTCTTTACGGAGGTGGACTGTATGGCTAAGGATTTAAGTATCACCATATTGATGGATTTTTACGGAGAAATGCTCACAAAAAAGCGCTTTGAGGTTATGGATATGTACTATAACGGAGATTTATCTCTTGCAGAGATTGGCGAAGAGATTGGTGTAAGCAGGCAAGGAGTTCACGATACTATAAAAAGAGGTGAGCAGCAGCTTATTGAATATGAAGAAAAGCTGGGGCTTGCAAAAAGATTTTTAGATATTTCTTCCTATATAAAGGAAGCAAATAAAGTAATAGACACTATGGCGCCGAGTGTAGAGAAAGATACACTCAGGGGATTGACCCAAAATATTCTGGAAATAATATAAAAAAGAGAGGTGATTTTGCATGGCATTTGAAAGCTTGGGCGATAAGCTCCAAGGTGTATTTAAAAAGCTTCGCGGCAAGGGTAAGCTTACAGAAAAAGACATAAAAGATGCTATGCGTGAAATCAAGCTCGCACTGCTTGAGGCCGATGTAAACTTCAAGGTTGTAAAAGACTTTATAGCAGTTGTTTCCGAAAAGGCGTTAGGTCAGGAGATTATGGAGTCTTTAACTCCCGCTCAGCACCTTGTTAAAATAGTAAATGAGGAGCTTACCGCTATGATAGGCGGTGAGGTTTCAAGACTTGAATTTTCGAATAAGCCACCGAGTGTATTTATGATGTGCGGTCTTCAGGGTGCAGGTAAAACTACTGCAACTGGTAAGTTAGCACTTGAGATGAGAAAACAAGGCAGACGACCTCTTATGGTTGCTTGCGATATATACCGCCCTGCCGCAATAAAGCAGTTACAGGTTTTAGGCTCGCAAATACAGATACCTGTATTTGAAATGGGTACAGATACAAACCCCGTTAAGATTGCCAAAGAGGCAGTTGCATATGCAATAAAGCATGGTAACGACCCTGTTATATTGGATACTGCAGGCAGACTCCACATAGATGAAGAGCTTATGGATGAGCTTTCAAATATTAAGAGCGAGGTTTCGCCAACAGAGGTGTTGCTTGTTGTAGATGCTATGACGGGTCAGGACGCAGTAAATGTTGCAAAGTCATTTAACGAACAACTTGATATAACGGGTGTTATATTATCAAAGCTTGACGGTGATACACGAGGCGGTGCAGCACTGTCTGTAAAACAGGTTACAGGTAAGCCTATAAAGTTCGCATCAGTTGGTGAGAAGCTAAGTGATTTGGAGCCTTTCCACCCCGACAGAATGGCATCAAGAATTCTTGGTATGGGTGATGTCTTAACTCTTATAGATAAGGCGCAGGAGGCTATCGACGAAAAGTCGGCAGCAGAGCTTGAGGCTAAAATAAGAAAACAACAGTTTGACCTTGATGACTTTTTAGAACAGTTTAAACAGATTAAAAAGCTTGGCTCATTCTCACAGATACTGGGTATGTTACCTGGTGTAGATAAAAAAATGCTCGAACAGGTTGACACCGAAGAAAACGAAAAGAGAATGAAGCATATTGAGGCTATAATTCAGTCTATGACAATGGAGGAGAGAAGAAATCCCAAGGTTATAGGCGCAAGCCGAAAGGTGAGAATTGCACAAGGTAGCGGTACGAGAGTACAGGATGTTAACCAACTTTTAAAGCAGTTTGCCGATATGCAGAAGATGATGAAACAGTTTAGTGGAGGCAGACAGTCGAAAATGCTCAAGAGATTGCGAAAGGGCAGATAACTAAGGTATTAAGTTTAAATAACTTTATATACAAAACACAGGAGAAATCCTATAAATTATTCAGGAGGTGAATTTAAAATGGCAGTAAAAATCAGATTAAGAAGAATGGGTGCTAAGAAAGCTCCTTTTTACAGAGTAGTTGTTGCGGATTCAAGATATCCAAGAGGCGGTAGATTTATCGAGGAAATCGGAACATACAATCCACTAACAGACCCTGCTACTGTAGAAATAGACGCTGAAGCGGCTAAGAAGTGGATAGGCAATGGTGCTCAACCAACAGATACCGTAAAGGCTCTTTTGAAGAAATCAAATATTATCTAATTTCGGAGGGTAATGATGAAAGAAGTTTTACAGGTAATAGCCAAGTCGCTTGTTGAATTTCCTGAACAGGTTAATGTTAATGAAATTATAAACGAAGACGATACGGTAACGCTTGAACTCAGAGTTGCACAAACCGATATGGGTAAGGTAATAGGCAGACAGGGAAGAATTGCAAAGGCAATCAGAACTGTGGTAAAAGCCGCTGCCTCAAAGGAAGATAAAAAGGTTTCTGTTGACATTATGTAGTAATGGCGTAAAAGTATTCTTGTTTGGTTAAACAAGAACTTATAAGGGGCGAGCTGTGCTTGTCCGTTGGCACAGTATTTATTTATGTGTCTTCGGAGAGGTACAGGTCGCCCGTTTGATTTTATTATGAAAGGCTGTAAAAATGGATTTTTTAGAAGTAGGAAAAATTATAAATACTCATGGTCTTAAAGGCGAGGTTAAAATTGCTACATGGACAGATTACCCTGAAGACTTTGAAGAAATAGGAAAAGTATATATAAAAACCAAAGCAGGTAATGAAGTCTTAAATATTTTAAATGTAAAATATCAGAAGAACAATATAATAGTAAAGTTTAAAGAAATATCAGATATAAATGAGGCGGAAAAATATAAAGGCCTTGTTGTGCTTGCTGACAGGGAGGATTTACCCGAGCTAGAAGATGGTGCACATTATATAGCCGACCTTATAGGCCTTGAGGTTGTTAATGAAGAGGGCGAAGTTTTAGGTAAGCTTGTTGATGTATTTAACACCGGTGCAAATGATATTTATGACGTAAAAAGAGAGGGTAAGAGAAATCTGCTGTTACCCGTAATTGATGAGGTTGTAAAGGATATAGATTTACAGACGGGGAAAATTACAGTTCATGTAATGGAAGGATTGGACGACTGATGAGAATAGATATACTTACTCTTTTTCCTGGTATGCTTGAGGCTGTGTTGGGGGACAGTATAATAGGACGTGCACGCGAAAAGGGAATAATCGAACTGAATTTTGTGGATATACGTGATTATACCGAGAACAAGCACCGCAAGGTTGACGACTATCCCTTTAGCGGAGGTGGCGGTATGCTTATGCAGGCTCAACCTGTATATGATGCATATATGTCTGTTGCAAAAGACCTTGATTACAAACCGTTTACTATATATATGTCGCCTCAGGGCAAGGTGTTTGACCAACAGAGTGCGATTGGGTTTTCAAAACAAGAACATATAGTAATTCTTTGTGGTCATTATGAAGGTATAGACCAGAGAGTCGTAGATGAGATTGTGGATATGGAAGTTTCCCTGGGAGATTTTGTGCTTACAGGTGGCGAAATAGCTGCTATGGCAGTGGCAGATGCAACTGCTCGTCTTATTCCGGGAGTTCTTGCAACAGAGGATTCATACACTAATGAATCCCACTATAACGGTTTGCTTGAATATCCTCAATATACAAGACCTGCAGTGTGGCATGATAAGCCAATACCCGAGGTGTTGCTCTCGGGTCATCATGCAAATATTGAAAAATGGAAACGCGAACAGTCGTTAATAAATACATTAAAGAAACGCCCGGATATGTTGGAAAAAGCACAATTAACCAAAAATGATATTGAATTTTTGGAAAAAGCATCAAAAAACATATAAAAATATGCACAAAAATTTTTGAAAAAATTCTGTAAATTTGTGTAAAAATCAATGAAAAAAATTTTATAAAAAGCTTGCATTTTTTACTAAAATGGTGTATAATAGTAACGTTGTGACACTATGACAAACGATGAAGCGGGAGGTTGCGGCGATAAAACGTCGGTTTTTCCGTGGAGAATGTCCGATTCAAGAAACCGGGCGGCAGTCACGCTACACTATATCTCTGTCTTGTTTTAAATGCTCTTCCTGTGTGAGCGTTTAATGGGTAAGGGGATAATGCGGCGAAAATTGACTATTTATGCCCAAATCTTGAGTAAGATTTGGGTTTTTATTTAAGGGTGGTGCGAAACACCCGGCAGTGTGTGCAATTTTCATTTATGAGCTGTCGTGCAGATCACAATACTAAAACGAATAAGGAGGGAAAAACATGGCAGCAAGCAAGATCAGAATTAAGCTTAAGGCTTATGACCACGTGATCTTAGATCAATCAGCAGAAAAGATTGTGGAAATCGCGAAGAGAACAGGTGCAAAGGTATCAGGTCCAATTCCGCTTCCAACAAAGAAGGAAGTTATCACAATCCTAAGAGCTGTACACAAGTATAAGGATTCTCGTGAGCAATTCGAAAGAAGAACTTACAAGAGACTTATCGACATAGTGGTTCCTGGTTCAAAGACTATGGAAGCACTAATAAAGATAGACTTACCTGCAGGCGTTGAAATCGACGTTATACAGAAGTAATTTATCTTTAAGTTTTTTATTGCAGTAGCCTACGGGCTATGATGCAGGTCATGTTTACGTTTTGCTTTTTACGTAAACCAATAACTGTTAAGGAGGAAGAAAAATGGAAAAAGCTATTTTAGGTACAAAGATTGGTATGACTCAAATCTTTGCAGAGGATGGCAAAGTAATTCCGGTAACTGTTATTATGGCAGGTCCTTGCGTGGTAACACAAAAGAAGACTGTTGAAACAGACGGATACGAAGCTGTTCAGGTAGGTTTTGGTGATGTTAAAGAAAAATCACTTAACAAGCCTCAGAAGGGTCATTTTGCTAAGGCAAACACTGCAAACAAAAAGTATGTCAGAGAATTCAGACTTTCAGATTGTGGTGCTTACAATGTAGGCGACGAAATAAAAGCTGACATATTCGCAGCCGGAGAAAAGATTGACGTAAGCGGTATCTCAAAAGGTAAGGGCTTTGCAGGTCCTATGAAGAGATGGAACATGCACCGCGGTCCTATGTCTCATGGTTCAGGTTACCACAGAGGCTCAGGTTCAATGGGTATGTGTTCAAACCCCGGCAGAGTATTAAAGGGTAAAAAGCTTCCCGGACACATGGGTGTCGTAAAGGTTACAGTCCAAAATCTTGAAGTTGTAAAGGTTGACGCAGAACAGAATTTAATTCTTGTTAAGGGTGCCGTACCGGGAAATAAGGGCGGTCTTGTAACTGTAAGAAACGGCGTCAAGGCATAATCAGGATTATTGGAAAGGAGGAAAAGTTATAATGGCTAAAGTTGCTTTATATAACATGGACGGCGTAAAGACAGGCAACACTATGGAAGTTAGTGATGCAATATTTGCGGCTGAAGTGAATAAAACAGTTTTGCATCAGGTAGTAGTTAACTATCTTGCAAACCAAAGACAAGGCACACAAAGTACTAAAACACGTACAGAAGTACGCGGCGGTGGTATAAAGCCTTGGAGACAAAAGGGTACAGGCCGTGCAAGACAAGGTAGTATCCGTGCTCCGCAATGGACAGGCGGCGGCGTAGCTTTAGGTCCTAAGCCAAGAAGCTATCGTTACAGCTTAAACAAAAAGGTAAAGAGAATTGCTCTAAAGAGTGCTCTATCTGCTAAGTATGCAGATTATCAGGTATTCGTAATAGACGAATTAGCATTAGAAGAAATTAAGACTTCAAAAATTGCTGCTCTACTAAAGGGCTTGGGTGTAGAAAACAAGGCTCTTATCGTAACAGCAGAATCTGACGAAAAGATTTATAAGTCAGCAAGAAATATCAAGGGTGTTACACCTACTCACGTAGGAACTCTTAACACATATGATGTTCTAAAGCACGACGCATTTATCGTTTCAAAAGATGCTATTGCTAAGATTGAGGAGGTGCTTGCATAATGAACTCATACGATATCATAAGAAGACCTATCATGACAGAAAGAAGTATGGAAGCTGTTTATGATAGACAAGGCAATGAAATCAAGAAGTACACATTTGAAGTGCCAAAAACTGTAAACAAGGTTGAAATTAAAAAGGCTGTCGAGGAAGTGTTCGGCGTTAAAGTAAGCGATGTAAACACAATGAACGTAACAGGTAAGCTTAAGAGAATGGGCAGAAACGAAGGAAGAAGACCTTCTTGGAAAAAGGCTATCGTTACTCTTAGTGCTGACAGCAAAGCAATCGAATTCTTTGAAATGTAATTTTCAAAGCTGTTAAATTTAAGATAAGGAGAGTAAAGGATAATGGCTATTAGAAAGTATAATCCTACTTCGCCTGCCAGAAGATTTATGACAGTTTCTGATTTTGCAGAAATCACTAAGTCTACACCTGAGCGTTCACTACTTGCTAAGAAAGACAAGCACGCAGGAAGAAACTCATATGGTAGAATTACTGTTCGTCATAGAGGCGGCGGCAACAGAAGAAAGTACAGAATTATAGATTTTAAGAGAAATAAAGACGGTATGCCGGCAACTGTAATCGGTATTGAATACGATCCAAACAGATCAGCAAATATTGCACTTATTCAATATGAAGATGGTGAAAAGGCATATATCATAGCTCCCGTAGGCCTAACAGACGGCGACGTTGTTGTATCAGGCGAGGGTGCAGATATCAAACCAGGTAATGCGTTGTTCATTAAGGATATCCCAGTTGGTACTCTTATCCACAACATAGAGCTTTATCCGAGCAAGGGCGGTCAGCTTGTAAGATCTGCAGGTAACAGCGCTCAGCTTATGGCTAAAGAAGGCGACTATGCACAGGTAAGACTTCCTTCGGGAGAAGTAAGAATGATTCGTATGAATTGTAAGGCTACTATCGGTAGTGTAGGTAACCAACAACACGAAAACATCTCAATAGGTAAAGCTGGTAGAAAACGTCATATGGGTTGGAGACCAACTGTTCGAGGCGTTGTTATGAACCCGAATGACCACCCACACGGTGGTGGTGAAGGTAAATCACCTATCGGTAGACCGGCACCGGTTACTCCTTGGGGTAAGCCAGCACTTGGTCTTAAAACAAGAAAGAAGAAGAACAGAACAGACAAATTTATTGTTAAGAGAAGAAACGCTAAATAATTGCGTTGGTTACAAATTCCTGAAAGGAGGAACAAGTAAATGGGTAGATCACTTAAAAAGGGACCTTTTGTTGAAGAGCGCTTAATATCAAGAATAGATGCAATGAATGCAGCTAACGAGAAGAAGGTTATCAAAACCTGGTCAAGAGCTTCCACTATATTCCCTGAAATGGTAGGTCATACAATAGCCGTTCACGACGGCAGAAAGCATGTTCCGGTGTTCATAAGTGAGGACATGGTAGGTCATAGATTGGGCGAATTTGCTCCAACAAGAACTTACAAGGGTCATGCAGGTTCAAAGTCTTCTAGATAAGCTTTGATTTATATGATATTTACAATTTAGATACAGATTGCCCAAAAGGGCATCCTAAAATATCGGAAGGAGGATTTTCGACATGGAAGCACGTGCAGTGTTAAAATATGCTCGAATTTCACCAAGAAAGGTGAAGATAGTGCTAGACTTAATAAGAAATAAGCCCGCAAACGTTGCAATGGCTATTCTTAACAACACACCTAAGTCAGCAAGTGAGTATTTGAAAAAGCTTCTTGCATCAGCAATCGCTAATGCAGAGAACAACAATGGTATGGATAAAAAGAATTTATATGTTGCTGAGTGTTATGCAACACAAGGTCCTACTTTAAAGAGAATTCAACCTAGAGCTCAAGGCAGAGCGTTTAAAATCTTAAAGAGAACCAGCCATATCACCTTGGTATTAAAGGAAAAGGAAAATTAATCAGAAAAGGAGGTTAACTCAATGGGACAAAAAGTTAATCCGCACGGCCTGAGAGTCGGAGTCATTAAAGATTGGGACTCAAAGTGGTATGCAGGCAAAAAAGAATTCGGAGACCAGTTGGTTGAAGATTATAATATAAGAAAGTTTGTTAAGAAAACTTGTTATGATGCAGGTATAGCAAAGATTGGCATAGAAAGAAAGCAAAACAGAGTTTATATTTCTATCCATGCTGCTAAGCCAGGTATAATCATAGGCAGAGGCGGAGCTGAAATTGAAAAGCTTAAGTCAGAAATTGAAAAGCTTACATCAAAAACTGTAAATGTAAACATTATCGAGGTTAAGAGCCCTGATACAAATGCGCAGCTTGTTGCAGAAAACATTGCAGCACAGCTTGAGAGAAGAATTTCGTTCAGACGTGCTATGAAGCAGGTTATGGGCAGAGCTATGCGTCTTGGAGTTAAAGGTATAAAGACTGCGGTTGCAGGTCGTGTAGGCGGTGCAGAAATCGCAAGAACAGAGCAATATCACGAGGGTACAATTCCTCTACAGACTCTAAGAGCTGATATAGACTATGGTTTTGCAGAAGCAAAAACAACATACGGAATTCTTGGTGTAAAGGTATGGATTTACAAAGGTGAAATCCTAAACGTTGCTGAGGGCAGACAAAAGGAAGCCGCAGCAAATGCTCCTGAAAAGAAGGAGAGAAGACAAAGAAGACCGAAGGGAGGCAAACAATAATGTTATTACCCAAAAGAGTAAAATACAGACGTGTTATGCGCGGTCGTTTAACAGGAAAAGCAACACGCGGCAATGTTGTATCAAACGGTGAGTTTGGTTTGCAAGCATTAGAGCCTGCATGGATTACTTCAAGACAAATTGAAGCAGCCCGTATCGCTATGACAAGATACACAAAGCGTGGCGGTAAAGTATGGATAAAAATATTCCCGGATAAACCTATCACAAGAAAGCCTGCTGAAACTCGAATGGGTTCAGGTAAAGGTTCACCGGAATATTGGGTAGCGGTTGTTAAGCCGGGCAGAGTAATGTTCGAAATAGCAGGTGTATCTGAAGAGGTTGCACGTGAGGCTATGAGACTTGCTATGCACAAGCTTCCCATCAAGTGTAAGTTTATAAAACGTGAAGCTAAGGATGGTGAATAAGAATGAAAATAAATGAGCTAAGAGAACTATCAACAGCCGAGTTAGAAGAAAAGCTTGCTTCTTACAAGCAGGAGCTATTCAACCTAAGATTCCAAAACGCTATAAATCAGTTGGAAAACCCAAAGAGAATTGGTGATGTTAAAAAGACTATTGCTCGTATTTTAACCATCATTCATGAGAGAGAATTGCAAGGCAATGCAATGTAATTGAATAGCTATATAATGTCTTGAAAGGAGGACTTTTCACATGGAAAGAAATAGCCGTAAGGTAAAAATCGGTAAAGTTGTAAGTAACAAGATGGACAAGACTATCGTTGTTGCTATTGAATACAGTGTAAAGCATCCGCTTTACGGAAAAATCGTAAAACGTACCTATAAGCTAAAGGCTCATGACGAAGAGAACGTGTGCTCAATAGGCGATAAGGTAAAGGTAATGGAAACAAGACCTCTATCTAAGGATAAGAGATGGAGATTAGTTGAAATTGTAGAAAAGGTTAAATAATTTTAGCCCGGAAGGAGGAATTTTAATGATTCAGCAACAAACACTTTTGAAGGTAGCTGACAACACAGGTGCAAAAGAAGTAATGTGTATCCGTGTAATGGGTGGCTCCAAAAAGAGATATGCAGCTGTTGGCGACGAGATCATTTGCAGCGTTAAAAAGGCAACACCGGGCGGCGTTGTTAAAAAGGGCGACGTTGTAAAGGCTGTTGTTGTAAGAACAGTAAAAGAGTCAAAGCGTGCAGATGGATCATATATAAGATTTGACGAAAACGCAGCAGTAATTGTAAGAGATGATAAGAACCCAAGAGGTACACGTATCTTTGGCCCTGTTGCAAGAGAGTTAAGAGATAAAGAGTACATGAAGATTCTTTCATTGGCTCCGGAAGTTCTTTAATAAGGAGGAAGCAAAACAATGAAAATGCATGTAAAGCGCGGCGACGTTGTAAAAGTTATTGCAGGTAAAGATAAGGGCGTAGAAGGCAAGGTTCTAACAGCAATTCCTGAAAAGAATAAGGTAGTTGTAGAGGGCGTTGCAATGGTTACAAAGCACCAGAAAGCAAGATCACAAGCACAACAGAGCGCAATAGTTAAGGTTGAAGCTCCAATAGATGCTTCAAATGTTTTGAGAGTTTGCTCAAAGTGTGGCAAAGCTGCAAGAACAGGTGTCAAAATCCTTGAGGATGGCTCAAAGGTGAGATACTGCAAAAAATGTAACGAAACATTTAACGATTAATTTTCGAGAGGAGGTAAATTCTAACAATGAGTAGAATGCAAGAAAAATATACAAGTGAAGTTGCTCCTGCATTGATGGAGAAGTTCGGTTATAAGTCAACAATGCAAATACCGAAGCTTGAAAAAATCGTTATCAACATTGGTATGGGCGAAGCTAAGGACAATCCTAAGGCAATCGAGGCTGCCTGCGGTGATTTGGCTAAGATTACAGGTCAAAAGCCAATTATCACAAAGGCAAGAAAGTCAGTAGCTAACTTCAAGCTTAGAGAAGGAATGAATATTGGTTGTAAAGTAACATTAAGAGCTGACAAAATGTACGAATTTGTTGACAGACTTTTCAATGTTGCACTTCCCAGAGTAAGAGACTTCCGCGGTATCAATCCAAACGGTTTTGACGGAAGAGGTAACTATTCTCTTGGTATAAAGGAACAGTTGATATTCCCTGAAATTGACTATGACAAGATTGATAAAATAAGAGGTATGGACGTTAACTTTGTAACAACAGCTAAAACTGACGAGGAAGCTCGTGAATTGTTGAAGTTAATGGGCGCACCGTTTCGTTCATAGTTTTTAAGGAGGAACAAAATCATGGCAAGAAGAGCAATGGTTGTTAAACAACAAAGAAAAGCTAAGTATTCAACCCAGGCTTATACAAGATGTAAGATTTGCGGCAGACCGCACGCATATCTTAGAAAATTCGGCATCTGCCGTATATGCTTCAGAGAATTGGCTTATAAGGGTCAAATCCCAGGCGTAAGAAAAGCATCTTGGTAAAGATTAGTCCCAAAGGACAAAATCTTGGTGAGAAAATTAG